>JABDMI010000132.1 GCA_013001575.1 Gammaproteobacteria bacterium | reverse complement strand
ATTTTAAGCGAGTGTTTCCATTTTGCATGATGCTCTCCTGTTTAAAAGCTTAATTGATTCATAATTATTTGATCAGGTTTTTCAAATCCGGGTCAGCTTGCATGGCTTTGTCAGGGTAGCCATTACGCAATGCAGCTTGAATGAATTTTGCAGCCGCCTGTGGCTGATTATTTTCTTTCGCAACCAAGGCGGCGGAATATAAAACTTCCGGACTGTTCGGGTTTAATTGCCGTGCCAGATCGATCTTATCCTGGGCTTGGTCAAAATCACCAACGCGCGCGAGATACGCCCCAAGCTGGGCCAGTATCACGGAGTCTTTTGGATTGATCATTAATTGTTTTTGCGCTTGTTTAATGGCAGTTCGGTAGTGTTCGTCAGCATGTTTGGCACACGAGGGGACCCAGCGGCAGGTATCTGCCAGATTTCCGTGAAACAGGTTATCGGCAACATTCAGATCAACCGCATGTTGAAACATGGCCAGGGCCGCCTCGTATTCGCCTTGATAGTAATAATTGGTGCCGGCATTACTGTAGGCATAGGAGTTTGGTGCCAGGGCAATGGACTGGCGGAAGACCTCAGCGGCTTTTCCGAATTCACCCAGGTAAAAATACACCCCGCCCAGATTACTGTAATGCCGATCGTTGTCAGGCTGTAATTTAATCGATTGTAAAAACTCTTCTGCGGCACGCTCAAAGCGCGAGTTATTAAACATGATCACACCCAGGTAAACATGTGAGTCCACATCGTCGGGTTGTAAGGCGATAGCGGTTTCCATATTGTCAACGGCCGCATCAATATCGCCCAATTCTGAATAGGCTTCAGCACGCCCACGATAGGCACGTGCAAAGTTGGGACGCAGATTTACCGCCTTGTTAAAAGATCGCAATGCCTCGTCAAACTTGCCCTGGGCAATGTAGAGGTCTCCTTTAGAGATCAAAACCTGGGGCGCGTCAGGATCAAGCTCTTCGGCTTGTGAACAGGCCGCAATCGCCAGATCGATTAAATTGTTATCCAGGGCCTGGGAGTAATGCCGGGTAAAACTTTCACAGCGGCCGGCATGGGCTTCGGCAAACTTGTTATCCAGGCTTAAAGCCGAATCAAACAAGTCGATCGCAGCGGTAAAGTCTTCGGGAAAACCGGCCTCACGTAATTTGGCACGACCTTGCAGATATAGATCGTAGGCATCAATGTTTGCGGTACCAACTTTGCCAACCTCGCTGTCAGCCATCAAGTTTATGCGTAAGGCGTCCACAATAGCTTTGGCAATATCTTCCTGCACGGAAAAAATATCATCCAGCTCACGGTCATAGGTTTCCGACCATAAATGAAAACCATCACTGGTGTTGATCAATTGTGCAGTAATGCGAACCTTGTCCCCGGCGCGTCGGACACTGCCTTCCAGGATGTGATCGGCATTCAGTTTTTCTCCGATCTCGCGCAAGTCGGCTTGTTTGCCTTTCCACGCAAATGAGGAGGTGCGTGCAACCACTCTCAGCCCATCCACCTTGACCAGTGTATTGAGAATCTCTTCCGAGATGCCATCGGAAAAATAACTATTAGCCTGATCGATGCTCATGTTGGCAAATGCCAAAACCGCAATACTTGGCAGGTCCGCTATTTTTGGTCCGCTTTTTATTGAGGTCGCTTGCGGTGTTGATTGGACAAGTGCCTGCTGATCGTCTAATTGAAAAGTATCAATATTGTAGTTTGCGTCATTATTGATAAATCGATCTACCCCAAACAGGGCAATGGCGAAGACCAAAAGTATTATGGTTACTATGTCGAGTTTTTTTGCGGTGAGATTGGTGTAACTCTCGTCGCGCTCAAGGTCTTTTTCATGTTGGATGCCTTCCGGCGTGATCTCGTACACCCAGGAAAAGATCAAGGCCGGAAAAAAGCCGAGTAACAGGATGGCGAAGAGTAATTTATTGGCCGAGGTGTCGAGTTCTAGCGTGGTGAACAATACATTACCAACCTGGATCAAAAGCCAGGCCACGACAATGTAGGTTACCGCCGTTCGAACCACATTGCGGCGTTTGAGCTCTTTAAAAAAACTCATATTGGCCTCGATCTAAATTGCAATCAGAAACCGGAGGATCGATACAACAACCTGATCGCTGACAAGTGAACTTGCCAGTTAGCAATCGGACATTTTGTGCAACAAACCGCCTCATGACCGCTCCAGGTGTACAGATTCTGCTGCGTTTGCAGCACTGTGTGTTTTTGTTGTTGTGAGCTTACTGATTATAGACGCATTTAAGTCGAAATGCCGGAACATTCTCCGCGCATAATCCTGAATGCAGACTGGAGGTTAACGCCTTAAGGTTGAGCAGCAATGGCTTTGGATTTGCCGGCGCTTTTATTTGCCGCTTGTTGTGATTCTTGTTGCAGACTGGCTAATTGTTTTTTTATATTGGTTTTTAATGCATCGCTTTGCAAGAGTGAAGAGATACTGACGAACTCGTATCCTTGCTTTTTGAGTTGGGGAATGTGTTGCTTGAGCAAAGCCAGTGTTTCCGGAAACGGATGGCCAATGGCAATGGCATAGCCTTGTTTATTGGCAATGCGTTTGAGCTTTTTGATCTGCGCCTGCATGTGTGAGTCTTCAAGCTCCCGATCCAGAAAGACATCACGCCGTGCAGTGGCAATGTTGTTGGCATCGGCAATTTGATAGGCAATACTGAATTGTGAAGTGAAACTGTCAATAAAGAACAGTTCTTGTTGACGCTCGCGAGACATTTCCTGCAAGGATTGCATCAGCCAGTGCATTTGGTCGGGCAACTGGGTAAACAGAGAGCCCATGTGGTTATTCACGCCCTGGACGTGGGGAACCTCATCCAGCGCTTCGGCTATTAGCGATTGAAAATCTTCGCGCATCATATCGATGGATAATGTTTTGTCAGTCATCAGGCTCATGGCCTTGCCCGGCTGCATGGGTAGATGTAACAAGATGTCGCGATCTTTATTATGGGCAAGTTCGGCCAGTTTTGTCGCGTGTGGAGTGAAAGGCAGGATAGCCACACTCAAGGGGATCTCAAGGTTTAGCGTATCTACGCCTGCTTTATATTTATGCCCCAGGTCATCGATAATAATGGCAATCTTTTTAGAGCTTGCAGCTTGTTTTGTTTCGCCGGCAGTAGCCAACAAGGGATTACCCAGGCACACTAAAAATAAAACTGCACTAAAAAATCGTCCCATCCATGCATCACTCGACATCCAGAACCTCTTGATGATCGATGTCCATGGCTAATTGGTCACGTGCGGTCACACGATTGAGGTATCGCCAGGCGTGTAACAAAACCGGATCTTTTATCGCCATGTGCTGTGGCAAGATTTTGCTGTTGGTATTTTTCAGGTCAGTAATGCTCATGCGTAACTCGCTATTGGCAACCGTTATATTGGGACGTATGCCGCGTTCGTTGATCGAAAGACCTGACGGTGTGTAATATCTGGAGGTAGTCAGTTTCAAGGCTCCGGAATCTATCGGGATAATGGTTTGCACCAGTCCCTTGCCAAAGGATTGTTCACCTAACAAGATCGCACGATCCTGTTCTTGCAAGGCCGCAGCCACAATTTCAGCCGCCGAGGCGGTTGCGCCATTGATCAAGACCACCACCGGGATGTCGGCAAAAGATTCACCGACCTGGGCCTGAAACACAAAATCCGCATCACTCGCGCGCCCGTTGGCACTCACAATCGTACCGCTGTGTAAAAACAGGTCAGCAACTTCAACCGCAGAAGTTACCAGGCCACCCGGATTATTTCGCAGATCAAGCACCAGTCCATACAGGGAATGTTCAGTGAGCAAGAATCTGTCCAGGATATTTTGCAGATCCGAGGCGGTGTTCTCATTGAATTGGCGAATGCGAACATACGCAATGGCTTCTGCTTTTGGCGTATTGCTCAGGCTGCTCTTGTTGGCCGGGGTAATCAGAAAACTTTCAACACTGGCAATAATGATCATGTCACGCGTTAGTTGTACATCAAAATTCTCGTCGCCACGTTGCACACTCAACGCTAAGACCGAATTCACAGCATGACGAATTTCATTTAACAGATCAGCCGCTGGCAGTTTTTCTATGTCCTGACCGTTCACGGCCACGATCAGATCGTCAGCTTGCAAACCAATACGTGCAGCCGGTGAATCATCAAGAACCGAAACCACGGTGATCGCACCATCCTGGGATTCAATTTCAATGCCAATGCCAAGATACTCACCATCGGTTTGCTGCACCAGATTTTGATAGGTTTGTTCATCAAGATAGCGGGAGTGCTCATCCAGACGGGTAAACATTCCTTCCAATGCCGCTTCTGCCAACTCCTGAGGAGAGATCTCGTCAATATAGTCACTTCTCACCTGTTGCATGGCTTGCCCGATGAGTGCTACGGTTTTATCCATATCGGTTTCAACAGGCTGCGGGGCTGGTGCGGAGCGATTTTGATAAACCACAAACAGGCAGGCCGCAAACAGACCCAACAACATACCGATGCTGAAGGCAGCAGGGCTGGGCCGGCGTCGTCGAGACTGGTTTGCAGAAGGGGTTTGGCTAAGAAGTTCGCTCATGTGCTTATTCTAAGCGGTGGGCAAGGGCAAAGACCAGAGGTCTTTGTGAAAGTGTTGATTTTATTAGTGATTTTGTGATGAATTTGGCTTTTTAGCGCATCACGGCTGGCGCGTTTTGAACCAGGATTGCGGATTAAGCGCTGATTTTCCCCGCCGGATCTCGAAATACAGACCGGTTTTACTCATTCCGCCACTATCCCCAACCGTGGCGATAACCTCACCCGCTTCCACCCAGGTGCCCACTTCTTTGAACAACATTTCGGTATTGGCATACAGAGTCAGATATTTGTCACCATGGTCCAGAATGGTGATCAAGCCGTGTCCGGGTAACCAGTCGGCATACACCACGCGTCCATACGCCACCGCCCGAATCTCGGTGTTGCGTTGGGTGGCGACAAACACGCCTTGCCATTTGGCTTTTTGGCCTCTTATCCTAGGTTGACCGAAGCTGTGATGCAGGCGGCCTTGTACCGGCCAGACCAATTTGCCACGAAAATTTTTAAATGCTTGCTGACGGGTGTCGGGAAAACTTTCCAGGGTTTTTAGTAATTCGCTCACAATCTGGTTAAGGGCTTTTTCTTGTGCAGCCAGACTTTGCATTTCCCTGGTCTGGTCCTTGATATTGGCGGCCAGCTGCGCGACCAGAGTTTGACGTTGCGCGCGTTGTTTTTCCAACTCTTGCAGCGATTCACGGTTTTTACTTTGTAATGCCTGCAAATTGGATTTTTCAAGCTTGGCTTTGTCGAGTAAACCCACGTAAGTTCTGACCTGTTCGGTCATCAGATCGATCCGGGTTTCCTGTGCTTGCATGATGTGTTTGTAATAGACCAGATGTCGACCAAGTTTGCCGGGGTCTTGTTCATTGAGTATCAGCTTAATGGCCGGGGTTTGTTGGTTTTGATACGTCAGTTTAAGCATCGCAGCCAGTTGTTTTTGTTGCTCACCCATGCGACCCAGGGCAGCATCCTGTTCTTCTTCAAGCGCTGCAATCTTGTGATTACTTTCAGAGATGCCTTGTTGATTGAAGCGAATGGATTTTTGCGTACGCGCAATGTCCTGGTCAATTCTTTCCATCATCGCCTGCGAGGCGTCGCGTTGACGGGTATCTTTACGGATCTGTTTTTGTAAATTATTGATGCGTTTTTGCAGTTTGCGCAAATCACTTTGCTGTTGCTGCAAGCTGGCCGCGTGCGTCTCGGTCGACCAGCCGATCACGAGACTGGCAATAATCAGCAGTCCGAGAATGTGGTGAAAAATTCTGACGAAATAACCTGCCTTGCTAAAAGCCCTGTAATTGCGATTGGTAGTTAGCAAGTATTGTGTCATTAATCAAAACGAATCAGATTGCGCCCCGTCATTTCAGGTGGAACCTCTAAACCCAGAAGGTTTAAAACAGTGGGTGCGATGTCGGAAAGTAATCCATTATCGGCGAGGCTTGCGGCACGACCAAGGTACAGTAAAGGCACCACATTGGTGGTGTGCGCCGTATGCGCCTGACCGGTCTCATGGTCGGCCATTTGCTCGGCGTTACCATGGTCAGCCGTGACCAACAGTTCTCCCCCAACATCTTTAAGTGCTGTGGCCACGCGTCCCACACAAGTGTCCAGAGCTTCGATGGCTTTGACCGCGGCCTCGAAAATTCCGCTGTGCCCGACCATATCAGCATTGGCGTAATTAACCACAATCAAGTCGTATTTTCCGGAATGGATCGCGTCAACCAGTTTATCGGTCAGTTGCGGGGCATGCATTTCAGGTTGCAGATCATAAGTTGCCACTTTAGGTGACGGCACCAGCACCCGGTCCTCGTTCTTAAACGGAGTTTCTTCACCGCCATTAAAAAAGAAAGTGACATGGGCGTATTTTTCAGTTTCTGCAATGCGTAATTGCTTGAGGCCAAGGTTTGAGATGTACGCGCCCAGAGTATTGCTCAAGGTGACCGGCGCATAGGCAACCGGCGCCTGGATATTTTTCTGGTATTCCGTCAAACACACGAATTCGGCAAGCTTGGGACGTTGCTCGCGCACAAAGCCGTGGAACGCGTCATCGGTAAAACAATAAGTCAACTCACGTGCGCGGTCGGCCCGAAAGTTCATAAAGATCACACTATCACCGTCTTCGATGGTCACGGGGTTTTGTGCCTGGTGCATGATCGCTGTGGCTTTTACGAATTCGTCATTCTCATCACGCGCATACGCCGCCGCCAAAGCGCCGACTGAACTGGTGCTGCGATACGCTGATCTGGCTTCGGTGTACAAGGCATAGGCTTGTTCTACCCGTTCCCAACGATTGTCCCGATCCATGGCGTAATAGCGACCGATAATACTGGCCACATGCCCACGTCCGGCTTGTTTAAACAAAGCCTCGGCTTTTTCCAGCGAGGCTTTGGCGCTGCGTGGCGGGGTATCGCGACCATCCAGAATGGCGTGTAAATAGACCGGTCCTTGCGTATTTGCGAGAGCGTGCTCGAGCATCGCAAAAATATGTTCTTCATGACTGTGTACCCCGCCAGGCGAGAGCAAACCGATCACATGTACGGCGTGACCCTTGGCCTTTTGCAATGCTTGATTTATAACCGGATTTTGCTGAAAGCTTCCTTCTGCAATCGCCTTGGTGACCCGGGTATAGTCTTGATACACCACCCGGCCGGCGCCAAGATTGAGATGTCCTACTTCGGAGTTGCCCATTTGACCGTCCGGCAAGCCGACTTTTTCACCAGAGGTATGAATAAAGCTGCGTGTGCCGCTTTGCCATAATCGGTCCCAATTCGGGGTGTGGGCGGCAAGGATAGCGTTGTTTTCGGGTTCTTCGCGATAACCCCAGCCATCCAGAATGGCCAGTACGACCGGTTTATTAGCATTTTGCTTGTTGTTCATACGTCCGTTTCTTGTTTATACGCGCTAAGGCGTGGTTAATTCTTGGGCTTTCCAGGTATACACACAGTGAGAACCCGGCTGACTTGGTATAATTGCCTGCTTTATCTGCTCATCAGGCATATTTATGTTGGAAAAATTACCCGAATTTCTTGGCAATCATCCTTTATGGGCCAGCGCGGCGTTTGTGATATTTGCGTTGATCATTATAAATGAATGGCGCATTCGCACACGAGGTTTTGCCAGTGTGTCGCCACCCGAGGCAGTTCAACAAATTAATCAGGGCGCTACGGTTCTGGATATTCGCGGCGACTCCCAGTTTCAAAAAGGCCATATCCTGAACGCCGTGCACATGCCAGCCGGGAATGTTGGCGATGCGGTAAAAAAGATCAGCGACAAAGACCAAGGCGTCATTGTGTGTTGCGAGAATGGCATTCAGGCCTCGCGCGTGGCCAGTGTTTTGGTAAAAGACGGGTATGCAAATGTATCCATTCTGCGCGGTGGACTGCAAGCCTGGGTTGACGACAAGTTACCCATTGATCAATAACACCAAGCCTAAAAGAAAATGAATAACATCGATACACTTACACAACAAGCCGACATTACAATGTACAGCAAAGACTATTGTCCTTTTTGTGTACGCGCTAAACAATTATTTAAACACCTGGGGGCAGAATTTACCGAATACCAGGTTGACGTCGAACGCGACAAACTGTCTGAAATGCTCGAGCGCAGTAATGGCGCGCGTAGCGTGCCGCAAATATTTATAGGCGAACAACACATCGGCGGTTATGACCAGTTATACGAATTACATCGCAGTAAGCGGCTTGATGCCTTGCTGTTCCCCTAACAATCAATAATTTAACATCTACAACTATCTAACAACTATATAAAAGAGACTACTATGGCCGAAAATGAGAATAGCCCGGAAAACCTTGACAACAACGCTGCCAGCGGTGAACAGGCGCAAGCACAGAGTTTTGCAATTCGCACAGTCTACCTAAAAGACTGTTCCTTCGAGTCGCCGAATACACCGGCGATCTTTTCCCAGAACATGCAGCCCAAGATCAATGTCAATGTGAACAGTGGTGCCAGTAATGTGCAAGAGAACCTGCACGAAGTGGTCCTGACCTTGTCGGTCACGGCGCAATTCGAGAACGATGACAAAACCGTATTTCACTCTGAAGTGCAACAGGCCGGTTTGTTTGAATCCCAGGGTCTGGACCCACAACAATTGCATCAATTACTCGGTACGTTTGCGCCCTCGCAACTCTTCCCTTATGCGCGTGAGGCGGTAAACAATCTGATCAACAAGGGTGGTTTCCAAAGCGTGCCTTTGCAGCCGATAAATTTTGACGCGCTGTATGTACAACATATGCAACAATTGGCGGATCAACAACAAGCGGCGGCCGGACAAAATCCGCCACAAGGTAATGCTTGATCTCGCAATTGCGATAACTCACAGCTAAGGAAACAAGCAATGGCAAGAAATCGATCATTCGCGGTGTTGGGAGCCGGTTCCTGGGGAACAGCGCTGGCCCTGCAACTGGCCAGAACTGACCATGAGGTGCATCTCTGGGGGCACCTGGAATCAGAGATCAATCCTTTGATCGCCGACCGGGAGAATAAATTTTATTTGCCCGGTTGCCCCTTGCCAGACAACATCACAGCGACAACGAATCTGGGCCTGGCCATCGCCAATAGCCGTGACATACTCATCGTAGTACCCAGTCATGTTTTACGTATTGTGCTTGAACAGATCAAACCCCTGTTGCGTGAAAAACAAAGAGTTAATTGGGCCACCAAAGGTTTTGAGCTGGATAGCGGTTTATTGCCGCATCAGGTGGTCAATGTTGTGTTGGGCAAAGGCCATCAAGGTTGCGTGATATCCGGACCAACCTTTGCCAAAGAAGTGGGAGCCGGATTGCCGTCCGCATTAACCATTGCTTCAGAGGATAAAAAACTGGCCAAACGCATCGCCAAGCAAATGTCGAATGATCATTTTCGTGCCTACACCAGTAAAGACATTACCGGTGTCGAGATCGGTGGCGCGGTCAAGAACGTGATCGCGATTGCCGCCGGTGGTTGTGATGGTCTGGGCTTTGGTGTGAACGCCCGGGTTGCCGTGATCACACGTGGCTTGGCCGAGATCATGCGTCTGGGCAAGAAAATGGGGGCCAAACCAACGACTTTTATGGGCTTGTCTGGCATGGGGGACCTGGTATTGACCTGTTCTGATAACCAGTCACGTAACCGTCGCATGGGCCTGGCTTTGTCGGCGGGTAAAGGCATCGAAGAAGCTCAAAAAGAAATCCAACAAGTGGTCGAAGGTGTGCAAGCCGCCAAAGCGGTGCACCAAATGGCGACCAAACTCGGTATTGAAATGCCTATAACCGAACAAGTGTATAAAGTCATTTACGAAAACCTGGCGCCGCAAGAAGCCTTCCAGAATCTAATGTCAAGAGAGTTGGGCAAAGAATAGGTTTTCGATTGGTTCTCGATTGCTCGAGACTTTCAAAAGCATAAAAATTTCATTG
>JABDMI010000131.1 GCA_013001575.1 Gammaproteobacteria bacterium | reverse complement strand
CCATTCGCGGCCTTGTGCCCGACCAATGTGCCTTCGGTGATGATCAAACCAACCCCGCCTTTGGCACGACGCGCATAATAGGCCGCGTTCAATTCATTTGGTACATTGCCGGGGGAATACTGACGCGTCATGGGCGCCATGACAATGCGATTTTTCAGAGTGAGGTTTCTGGACTCGAAGGGTTTAAACAAGGGGTTGTCGTTCATGTTATTCCTGTGCTTATAATTAAATGCCGGATAAACAACTTTGTTTTCCGGGATGACGATTATAGATTAATGTGTAAGTCGTTTAAGCAAAAAAACGCTATACCAACTTGTCTTTTGCGTACTGGTCATCACCATAAAACCATTGCAATACATTGTCTTCCCACAATTAGTAGTACATATCCTGGTTGAATACTAATAAGTGTAAATAAAATATAACCACTAGAAATGCTGGAAAAAGCTACATAGGATCAGCTTTGTTTGGCCTTTTCAAAAACGGGATAGCCAACAACGCGCCAAGCAGGTTCGCGACAATATCGATGGCGGTATTTTCGTAGCCGCCAACATTGGTTTCCGGCACCGTTAAAGTCGCGATAAACTCCACTATCTCGTTCAGCCCACCGATACCGGTTGCAGCCAATACAGTCAAAAACACTAAGGTTTTGTGTCCATTTTCAGGTTTGGCCACATGCATGACCACCGGCCACAACAACAGAGCCACTACGGTATAGCAATAAGCATGCACCACCTGATCATATTTCAAAATCTCATAAGGCTCGCCAATGATTGGGATCAGCACTTTGGAATACAAAACGCCATTCCCAACCGGCAGCAAACCACCAAGTATATGCATGATAATCCAGGCCACGAAGGCCCATAGCACACCCGACTTGAAATGATAGATCTTCTGGGTGCTGTGTAATAGCACCACCAGAACCAGAACGGCTGCCGCATAGATCATGAATTCGTAATTCTGACTGACCAAACTCCATACGACCAAGACGGCCGTCAGGAAGTAACCAATTAAATATTGTGGCTTCATGCGAATTAATTGAATGAACTAAGCGAGTATCCGCTTAACCAGTTTGTCTTTTGCGTTCTGGTCATCTCCATGCAACCATTGCAATACGTTGTCTTCCCACATGGCATCGTATTGATCCTGGTTTACGATATTTCGTTCCAGAGCGAGATCGAGCAATTTGCCCGGATAAGACGACTGATTCTCGCTTTCCATTTCACCAAGCGGGTATGGATCATCAAGCCCCATCACCACTTGTTGGGCACCCTGGTTCTCAACCAGTAATTTCAACGAGCCGGTGTCGTGTACCAAGGTATCGAAAAAGATATTTTTATGCCCAACCGCTTTACGCGGATGATGCTTGCCTTCGAACAGATCAGGGCGGCCGTCAAAACCCTGGATGCGTCTGCCCAGATTGATCTGTGACAATTGCCCGCCATGGGCAAAACACACCCGCATGTTCTGGTATTTTTCCTGGTATCCGTTAATGGTCAGAAAGTGATAAGCGTCGGCACATTGCGCCAGCATCCAGATCAAATGAAAACGCCAGCCGGTATTTTGCAGTTTTATGATTTTGTCGCCATCGTAAGGGTGCACTTCGAGGGCAAGATTGTATTTATCGGCGAGCTCGAAAATAGGCTCATTCTCTACGTCGAACACACAGCGCCACTCGCCAATACTGTCCATGAAGTGGGTTGGCAAACAGAGCAAACTCAGACCGCACTCTTCGACACAACGCTCGATCTCCCACATCGCACTGCGCACGAAACCGGGATGCACCACAAAACCACAGGTGAATTTACTCGGGTGATCGTGCTGTATTTTGGCATTGAAATCGTTCTGAAAACGCAAGGCTTTTTTCATTTCCTCAACCCGCAAGCCATTGCCATACAATTGCGAAAGGTTTAAAACCACGGCGTGATCAATGTTAAAGCGATCCATCCATTCGAGTTTTTCATCCAGAAAAAAACTGGAATCGGTAACCGGTCGTTTCCAGTCTTTTTGCAACATGTACTTGCGATCGTGGTCTACCCAGAAAATGCCGCGATCCTTCATGAAGGCCGGGATCTCTTCCGGGTAAGGAAGCAAGTGCGAATGGCCGTTGATACGTAATTTTCTTGTCATAGTGTTTACAAACTTTTGGTTCTGCCGCCATCGACCGGTAAATTCACGCCGTTGATATAAGCGGCGGCGGCACTGGCCAGAAAAGTCACCGCGTTGGCCACTTCGGAAGCCTCGGCAAAGCGCCTGGCCGGGATGGTATTTTGCATCGCGGCACTGGCCTGCTCGGGACTGATCCCGGATTTTTCAGCCTTGTTGCGAATGATGGAAAACAATCTTTCCGTCGCGGTGGCACCCGGCAAAACATTATTCACTGTTATACCGTATTGACCCAGTTCATTGGCTAAAGTTTTACTCCAGTTGGCTACTGCGCCCCGGATGGTGTTGCTCACGCCCAGGTTATCCAGCGGTTGTTTCACCGAGGTCGAGATAATATTGATAATGCGTCCGAACGCATATGCTTGCATCCCCGGCACCAGAGCTTGCACCAGCAAATGATTGCACAACAAGTGTTGCCGAAAAGCCGCATCAAATTCCTGCGCCCCGGCGTCAATCGCCCGGCCGCCGGGAGGCCCGCCGGTATTGTTCACCAGAATATGAAAACCAGGATGGTTTGAGAGATGTGTCTTGATGGTGGCTTCCACTTCCTGTGGACTGGAAAAATCGGCGACCAGGTAATTATGTGTACCGGTATGCTTGCCAGAAGTGGGCATTTCCGTGATCACGCTTTTCAGGGAATTCTCGTTGCGTGCCAGTAATGTGACGTTTGCACCCTGCTCGGCCAGCGCAATGGCACAGGCCTTGCCGATGCCCTGGGTGCTGCCGCACACCAGCGCGTGTTTATTCTCGAGATCTAATTGCATGTCAGTATTGTATACAAACGTTCTTGGGCTCGGTGAAAAAGCGCAAGGCCTCAAGACCACCTTCTCGCCCGACTCCGGATGCCTTGACCCCGCCAAACGGTACCCGTGGGTCGCGTAACATCCAGGTGTTCACCCAGACGGTTCCTGCTTGCAGATTTTTTGAGACCCGCAGCGCGCGATTGACATCGCGGGTCCAGATACTGGCGGATAACCCATAGCGCACATCGTTGGCCAATGCCACGGCCTCGGCCTCTGAAGCAAATCGACACAAGGTCACAACCGGACCGAATATCTCTTCCTGATTCAGTGGACATTGATTATCGTTAACCTCAATGATGGTTGGCTGCAAAAAATTTCCGTCTTCATGGCCTTTGGGATGCAGGCGCTTACCACCGAAAAGGATCTTGCCACCGAGTTCATCGGCGTGCTTGATGTAGTAATAGACTTTTTGTAAATGCTCTCTGGAAACCAGTGCGCCAATATCACTCTTTGCATCCAAAGGATCACCGACTGTTAATGCGCGGGTTCTTTCAATAAAATCGTATTTGAATTTATCGTACATGCTGTCGGCGATAAAAAACCGCGACCCGCACAAACAGATCTGACCCTGATTTTTAAACGCGGCATTAACGGCGGTATCCAGAGCTTTTTCATAATCGCAATCCGGGAAAATAATGTTCGGGTTTTTACCCCCAAGTTCGAGTGAGAGTTTTTTGAATTGACCAGCGGCCCGGGTAGCGATATCGGCGCCAGTGCTGGTACCTCCGGTGAACGAGATGGCTTTGATATCCCGATGCTCAACCAGAGCTTGCCCGACTGTATTGCCTTCTCCATGCACAATGTTCAACACACCTTTGGGTAGGCCCGCCTCGATACAAAGTTCGGACAAACGATAAGCAGTCATTGGTGTGATCTCGGAGGGTTTGGCGACCACACAATTTCCGGTGATCAATGCCGGCGCTATTTTCCAGGTGAGCAAATACAGGGGTAAATTCCAGGGCGAGATGCAGGCCACAACCCCCAAGGGTTCACGTAAGACCATGTTGACCGCAGACTGGGCAATATTCTCATGCGTTTCCGAAGAGAACATGGCAATCGCCTGGGCAAAAAAATGGAAGTTCTTAATTGCTCGCGGAATATCTACCGAACGCGCCAGACTGAGTGGCTTGCCATTGTCAATGCTCTCCAGTCTTGCTAACTCATCCGCGTGCTCTTCGATGAGACGTGCCAGTTTGAATAAATAGCCAGAACGCTCCTCTGTTGAGGATCTTGACCAGGCCGGGAAGGCTTGCCTGGCGGCTTGCACAGCTGCATGCACATCATTTGAATCGGAATTGGGTAACTGGCTGTAGACCTGGCCTGTGGCTGGATTGTAGTTGTCCAGCCATTGCTGTGATCCCGGATCAAGCAACTCGCCATTGATGTAATTTTTAAGAACTTGCATGCCAGTGTGATTCTATCGCGAATCCACTAACTATTTTTGTTTCTTGTACGCGACTGCTTTGATCTCGATCAGCAGATCCGGGTGCGGCAACTGGTGCACTGCAACGGTGGTACGCGCCGGGCCCGTTTCGGCATCAAAGTATTCTTTATAGGCCTCGTTATACCCCGCAAAATCATTCATGTTGACTAAGAAGGTACTGATCTCGACCACATTGGACAGGCCTGCCCCGACCGAGGCCAGGTTTTTGCCGATTGCCTCAAGCACGGCACGGGTCTGGACTTTTATGTCCAGAAGCCTGGTGCCCATGGCATCGACGCTTTCGACTCCGGCAATGCTGTTATCGGCTTGTCGTGCACTGGCGCCGGAGACAAAAATAAAATCACCCACTACTTTTACCAGTGGATAGGCCCCGCGTGGTGTCAGGATTTGTTCAGTCATGCTTTGGCCTCGGTATTGATAAATCGGGTCCCCGGTTTTGGCGGGTCCTCGGCGGCGCCGGCAAAACACTGGGCCTTAGACATCCAGTCTTTGGCGATCACGCCCTTTACATATAAATTGGTGTCTTTAATATTGCGGGTTTGTGTCACCACCTGGGCAAACTCTACCGCAAGACCACGAACAAACTCTTGCTCACTTTCCTCGCCAAAGGTCCAGGTTTTACCGCTGGGTGCGACTAAAGAGAGGTATGGCATTGGACCCGGCAGTTCTTCTCTGCGAATGCGATAGGTGTACGGGTATGTGATAACGCCAAGCACAACAATATTTTTAATCCGGTCGGTATTTTCACGCTCCACCCCCAGCACATCATAGATCTCTTGCCCATGCGCCCAGGTTTCCATTAGGCGTGCAGTAATTGAAGAACGCACACTCATGTCGGGGCCCGCCCATTTAACTCGTGCACCGGGGTCGGCACGTGCAAAGCGTTTGGCGATCTGGATAAAATCCTGTTTCCATAATTCAACCAGGGCAATGCCCTTGGTGTTTAAATAAATGCGTTCGAAGTCCTTTAATGTGCCATTGGCAGCAAAGATCTCATCGACTATTTGCATATACTCCTGAAACCCTTCCGGGTCATTCAGTGAGATACCGGCCGCCATATTCCATATCTGCAAATGAGCGATCACATCATTTATGGTCCAGTTTTTAAATGCGGTGACTTGTTCAAGTTGTTTTTCATCGAGATCTTTGACTAAATCATACAAAGCGAAACTTTCGTCTAGAAAGTCCCTAACCTGGGGGAATGGATGTTGGGTCTTGGTGGTCATTAATTATTTGTGTGTATTTACTTAAAACTATCTTTCGATCTACTTATGTATGCCCATTTGTTTGCAAATGATCTGCAACATCACTTCATCGGCTCCGCCACCAATCGATGCCAGGCGACCGTCGCGGTAAAAGCGTGAAACCAGATTATCCCACATATACCCCGCGCCGCCCCAATATTGCAAACAGGCATCGGATACTTGCCGGATCAAACGGCCGGATTTCAATTTGGCCATCGAGGCTTTAAGCATTACGTCTTCTCCACGTATATAGCTGCCTACACATTGATAGGCCAGCGCTCGTAAGGCTTCGATCTCGGTTTGTAATTCTGCCAGTTTGAATTGCACAGACTGATTATCTAATATAGCTTTATTAAATACCCGGCGTTCACGTGTGTAGTTAATGGTTTCCTGAATACACACTTCCATGGCTTTTAAATTTGCCACGGCTGCATACAAACGCTCTTCCTGGAACTGCTGCATTTGATAAATAAAACCCATGCCTTCAGCACCTATGCGATTTCGTTGCGGTACTCGAACATTATCCAGAAAAATCTGCGCGGTATCCGATGAGCGCATACCCAGTTTATCGAGTTTACCTGAAACACTCAGCCCCGTTGATCTGGTCGGCACAATGATCAAAGACTTGTTTTTATGTTTCAAGTCATCAGAAGTATTGGCCAGTAAACACAAATAATCGGCCTGAGTGGAGTTTGTGATCCACATTTTAGAACCATTGATCACATAATCATCGCCATCTTTTTTGGCTGTGGTTTTAATCGCGGCCACATCCGAACCGGCATGTGACTCACTCACCGCAATTGCAAAAACCGCATCGCCAGAAATAGCCTGGCTCAAGAACTCCCGACGTAATTCATCCGAGCCGTGCTTGGCAAGTGCCGGCGTGGCCATATCGGTCTGCACACCGATAGCCATTGGCACTGCACCACAACGGATCCGTCCCAATTCTTCAATGAACGCCAGTTGATAGGAATAATCCAGACCCATACCGCCAAAGACTTCGGGCTTGTTGATACCCAGGAAACCCAGATCGCCCATTTTTTTGAAGAGCTCATGCGCGGGAAAGATTCCGGCATCTTCCCAGTCATCCACATACGGATTGATCTCGGTATCAATAAATCGTGATACGCCAGCCTGGATAGCATGATGTTCTTGAGTAAAATGCATAGCTCAGCTCGTTTGGTGGGCCAGAAAAATAAATAACCATAATAAAGCAATCTTCATTAGAGTTCAGCTGTGTTGCAGACTATCTATTGAGCGAAAAAAAAGCCTGAACAGCAGGCATGGAACAAGCTTGGGAAATGCTGACAGTCATTAGACCATTTCGAGTTTTGACAAGCGTTGTGTGGTTGAGCCCGGGACCCAATTCTCGAAGTC
>JABDMI010000130.1 GCA_013001575.1 Gammaproteobacteria bacterium | reverse complement strand
CCGTAATTATGTTTTCCGTAACTCCGGTGCCGTGGGTAGCGATGAGCATGGCGACCAATGACTGGTTATAAACTTTTTTCGATGTGCGCAAACATAATTTGCCATGCCACTTTTCATTAGCAAGATTCTCGTAAGTACTGAGTTCTTCTGGCTTAACACGTTCACTTGAATACACAATAGTGCGCGCACGTTGCGAAAACCCGAACCATTGCATATTCACATCGCGTAAATTGGTCGGGATAGCATTTTCAAGTACGTCTGATTCTAGCGACATGAACAAGCCCGCCTGGCTGGCACGCCATAAATTTCCCGCATCAACCGTCATCAACACATCCGCTGGAGTTAACTCGGCTTCGGCTTTGAGTTTTTCTATTAAGGGTTCGGGTTTATCGGTCACAAACTTGACCTGAGTGCCGGTTTCAGCTTCATAGGCCTCGATCAGTGGCAGGATCAACTGCTCGTTTCTGGAAGAATACAAGACCAATTCCGTCGACTCTGCCTGATCAACAGAATTAGATGCGTTGGGTGAATGATCGCTTTTTTGCGTCTGATCGCAAGCAAATAGCGCAAACACAAACACAAAAGCCAAGATTCGGGATATTTTGTTGAACATATAACTACCTGAATTTATTATTAAATATTGATTCACGCCTTTATTTCAGACTGAAACAATCTAAATCTAAATGAGAATATATCTCATTTAGATTTGCAGGTCTATGTTGCAACTCACTGAAAATGGCGCTGATGCTTAAATGTGTTTAGTCCAGAAACTTATATGTATCTGCCCCATCAAACTGGCGCACCGGGATTTCTTTGATCGCCGTGGGGTCCATCATTCGGGCATTCACGGCCATGCGAGAGTATTTTTTCGGGTCAAGATTTTTCCAGTGGGTGGTGCAACCACAGGACTTACAGGAACAAAAAGCCAAAGTTTTGTCACCCCAGACATAATTTATGAGGTCATTTTGATCGCAATGAATTTTAATCTGGCTCGAATCGGCATACGCCCATAGTGCGCCAAGGCGACGACAAATAGAACAATTACAATTGTACAGATACTCGGGAGTGACACAGTATTCAAATCTAACCTTGCCGCAATGACATGCACCACGCAACATCACTTAACTCCTGGGCCTGGCTTTAACCATGTACAGACCGTTTTCAAATGGCATACCGCCAGGGTACTCGGTTAACACAAAGTCCATTTCTTTATACGTTTTCACCGCATGCATATTTTTGGCGTACACCAAGACAGAAAAAGTATCCACGCCAAGATCTTCACACCCCTTTTGGGCCATTGCATTGAGCAGAAATTTGCCATAGCCTTTTTCCCTAAGCTCCGGTTTAACAACCATTCTGCCCAACTGACATCGGCCCATTCGAAGATATACCTGACCGAAGCCAATAAAATTATCTTGATCGTCCAGCAAAGAGTAAGAGATCAGTTCAGAAAAATTGACGTCGGATAAAAAAGTTTCTGCCGTTACCGGGTATTCGTATTTATCTTGCTGCTTGATGAATAGGTCGTTATCGGCACTTAACCAGGAAACCAGTTCGACCAAATGCTCATTGGTGGATCTTATAATTTTCATAATTTGCATTGTATCAATATTTATCGATTAAACTATGTCCAGGATCAATGTATAAAATTTACCAACAATGCAAAACTTACTGACAAAAAGATCTCATTGCCCGTATTGCGGGGAATCCATTGAACTTGTGATTGATACAAGTATTGAAGCACAAGAATATATTGAAGACTGTGAAGTGTGCTGTCGACCGATGATTGTGAGAGTACAGATTGACGCTGATGGATTTATTACGCTTCAGGTTCGCAGCGAGAACGAGTAAATAGCCAGATAACTTGGTCAAGATTATTTAAAGCTCGGGCATCACAGTTTCTGTACCTTTCACAAATAGAGTGATTTATCTCAAGCCTTAATTGAAAATGAACTTAGTTAACGGGATGAGATTTATCAAATCGTACATATCGTTATCCTGGCGCGATAGAACTTTTTCTATTTTTTATTTATGACCTTACTTAAAAATTTGTCTAATCCCCGGAAAAATGCCTGACGATTTTTCTGATTGGAAAGAAAGTGATCTTCATTTTCAAAACTCATATATGTAACTGGTGCTGAAGATTTTCTCAATGCAGATTTCATTCGACGGAATTGGTCAAAATGCACACGTTGATCTGACTCACCATGAGCAAGGAACAGTGGCACTTTTATTTCTGCAGCACGAAATACCGGGGAGTTTTCAGCTATTTCCTGTTTGCTATCAAACCCGCGTAGAACAAAGTTTTGTGCTGCTATTGATCCAAAGCGATACTGCTTGATATCGTTAATCATGTCTTTGAGATCAGTTACACCTGCCATCGATATCGCACAGGCATAAAGTTCCGGTGATTTAATTGCTCCCATAAGTGCAGCATAACCACCATATGACCAACCGGCGATACAGATTCGATCTGGGTCAGCAATGCCTTGTTCAAGAATCCATTTAGCGCCATCCTCAACGTCTTCCTGCATTTTTACCCAGTTTTCTCGACCTTCATCTTCAAAGCCCTTGCCATAACCTGCCGACCCACGAAAATTCATCTGGAGAACTGCAAATCCGCGTGTTGCGAAATATTGTGCGAAATAGTCAAAGCGTTTTGCCTGGCGTGCATATGGTCCGCCGTGAGGTAAAATTACCACAGGAAGATTTACCAGATCCTCTGCACTAGTAATGGTAGGAGGTAATGTCAGATAGGCAGGTATTTCGAAATCATCGCGTGCCGGATATGTAACTTTTGTAACTGAGCCCATTTCTGCAGTAGGCAACTCTTTGTGTATGTATGCGAGCACTGTGACATTGTTAGTGCTCGCATCGACAATCGCCAGGGCACCAGGATCGTATGCGTTGGATATTCGAAACAGATACAATCGCCCGTCACCTGACTGGTCGACATAGTCAACGGTGTGGTCGCTGAATTTATTTCGCATGCGACTAAGCACTGTGTCATATTCATCAAATAACTCAATTTCATTTGAATCTGCAACGAAACTCGCTCCAATTATTGCGCCGTTCCCGCTGACAACAAGTCCGCCTGCATCATACGTGTCATGATGAAATAGCTTGCGAGTAACCTCTTTTTTAATTAAATCATAAACATACAGACCCAGCGTATCTTGACCTGCATGATCTCCAATGACTAGCTCATTTGGATCATCCGTGAACCCAAAAATAGTAACGTCCGCTTCAAGTCCAGCAAAATTCTCAGCTCTGCGCCACTGGTCTTCATCGGCATCTCGTATAGTCAGGCTCCACTGCTCCTCTACAGCTCCAGTCCGGTCGACCAGACCTTGGCCTACACGTGGTTCGCCCCTTGCATCTGTAAACCATTTCTGCACGCCCTGTTTAGTACGTTTTATCGTAATGTACAGCCCGCTTTTTACATTGACCCTTTTAATATCAACATGATTTTGATTGGTATCGGAAAACTCCATGAGAATGTGATCCGGATCGTCTTCCAGAAAGTCAATTACAGATGAGTTGTCTTGCCTGAAGACTTCTTTACTCTCGATCAGTATTTTACCCTTCATACTGGTTGCATTTAGTGTGTAAATGAAGCTCATGGTGTATGGTATTGCACGATATTTTTTGCTTTGCCAGAATGCAATCAGAACTTGCTCATTGTTTGCCCATTTAATCCACTGCGGTTTCACCCCTTTTCCAAGAAGAATTGCTCGTAATTTTTCGTTTTTCTTGCCAAGAGTGACAATACGAACTCCATATTTACCATTATTATTCACAATTATCGCAACTTGCTTACCATCTGGAGATATTGCAGCATCATAGGCGTTTGGCAACGTTCCAAATGCATCTGCTGTGGGGGCAGCAGTAACCCAGTTTGGTGAGATAAATACAAAGAGTAAAACTAATAGGATTTTTCGCATGTTTGAAATTTTCTCCCAAAAATATTCACTTAGCAAGACAAATCGTTATCTTGTGTGAATGAAATACACATATTACCCTGATTAAAAGTTTTACGATTCAGACGTACTCATCCAAGCAAAGGCAATCTATAATGAGGTTCGCCCTAACTGATCAAAATCTATGCATAAACAACTATTCTATCTCTTTCTGGTGTTTTTCCTGTGGCAGATTCCTTTACTTGCCGACGGCGAAACCCATGCCACGCACTTCGTAGCTTTGGACGGGACTGACACTAAGGATTGCCTCGATCCCGGTCTGCCCTGCAACAGTATCAAGTACGCCATCGACCAAGCGGCCAAGGCCAGCCATGTGCATATCGCGTCTGGTACCTATGAAGTTGCCGCCGAGGACGTGGTGCATTTCTTGGGAGACAAAGTCCCCTTGATGGGCGGTTACACCACCGCGGATAGCTTTGCCAAACGTGACGATATCAACAATCCGGTAACCCTGCTTGGCATACCCTTCGAGTTTCGCGCACAAGTTGAAGCCCTTGGATTTAAAGTGATTAGTGATAACGCCGGCTTAAGCAGTCAACGTGTACAGGAAGTTGAAAAATTCACCACCGCATATCAACACGCTGCCACCGTTCAAAAAACGCAAGTGGCTTGTCAAAACGGAGTGGCCGACGGATTTGAATGCGCCAATATTGATCTAGTTGCACAATTACCCTTACCGGCGTTCAGTAGTTCGCCCACCAGTGCCAGTGATATCTGGGGGCATGTGGATATGAACAATGGCAACGAGTACGCCTTAATGGGCTTAAACAATGGAATAGCGGTTGTCGACGTATCGGATCCGGCCAATCCAGTGGAAGTCGGAACAATTTCAGGCA
>JABDMI010000129.1 GCA_013001575.1 Gammaproteobacteria bacterium | reverse complement strand
AACCCAAACTCGAGCACTCGGAAGTAAACAAGTTATATCAACTGGAAAAAGAAGCCATGCAGGCGTATCGCGCGGGCGATTATGCGAAAGCGTTTGAAAAGCTGAGTATCACCGCACCTCAGGGGCTTAAGCAGTCGCAATTCTATATGGCCTATTTGTATCTCAAGGGTCAGCATGTGCAGATGTCAATGCGAACCGGAATGGGCTGGCTGGGTGTGGCCAAAGAATCCGGGCGCAAGGAAATGCTCGAACTATTTGATGGTTTGTACTCTAAGTTTAATGCGGCACAACAACAGGCAGTGGATGCGGAAGTAGAAAAATACATTAGCGAGTATGGCATGCAGGCACAGAATGTGGTGTGTAAAAAACGTAAAAAAGTCGGGCGTAAACGCATGTTGCTGGAATGTATAAAAGTACCCGTCAGTATTGAATATGAGATACACAAACAACCCAACCCCATGGTTTTGTATTAAACGATAGTATTTATATCAAATTATTCATGCCTAATTGCAGATAAAGTAAAACCGGTGATAAGCCGGTTTTTTTAAGTTTGAGTTGAATATAAGCAAGCGACGTCAGTCATTTTGTGGAGGCAAATCCGCTGCATAATGCTTGTGCACTTTCTGATAAAAATCTTGAGAACGGATGCCGTCACGCCATTGCTTAATGTTTGGGTAAGCGCTCACCTCAAACCCGATCATTTCCAAGGGGTCCATGGCTGCGATCATGCTTACATCTGCCAGGGTCAGTTTATCGCCAGTCAACATAGAGTGGGATTCAAGCTGTTTTTCAACAATTGGCATGTATTGTTTTAGAAACTTCTCACCATCCGCCATGCTCTGTTCATCCACAGGTACGCCCATGGTGGGAGCAAAAAATTTGTTAAACAAAACCTTTCCTACGTTTGCCAGAATATGCTTACTGGAAAAATCAATCCATTGATCGACTTGAGCGCGAGCTTTTATCTCTTGTGGATAAAAATCAGAGGGATTCTTGTTGGCGATATAGCGGGTGATGGCATCACTTTCAAACAGGCAAAAATCGCCTTCTTGTAATGCCGGAACCTTGCCCACCGGATTGATTCTCAAATGATCGGGAACCTTGTGTTCGCCTTTGCTCAGTTCAACATGTACATAGTCAAAGTCTTGGCCCACTGCTGTGGCTGCCAGACGGGTTTTATTACTGGGTGCAGATAAAAAATGGCCATAGAGTTTCATAATATTTATCCTGTTTAAACGGTTAATTCCCGTGTGGCTTGTTCTTCTTCTTTGAGCATGCGGCGTAGTATTTTGCCCACATTGGATTTTGGCAGTTCTTCACGGAACTCCACAAATTTTGGCACTTTGTAACCCGTCATATTTTCACGACAATAGGCAATTACTTCTTCTGCAGTCAGGGAGTCATCCGCTTTGACCACAAACAGTTTAACCGCTTCACCACTTTTGGGATGCGGGACGCCAATCGCTGCAGACTCAAGCACCTTGTCCATATTACTCACCACTTGTTCGATCTCGTTGGGATACACATTGAATCCGGAAACCAGGATCATGTCTTTAATGCGGTCAACGATTCGAATGTAACCGTCTGCGTCAATGATTCCGATATCGCCTGTTAAAAAGAAACCATCCGGAGTTATAACTTCTTCAGTGGCTTCCGGTCGTTGCCAATAACCTTTCATGACTTGAGGACCACGGATAGCTATTTCGCCACGCTCTCCTTGAGGAACAATGTTGTGATCCGGATCCATTAATACAATTTCAGTGTCTTTGATTGCTTTACCCACAGTACCGATGCGAATATCGTTCAGCGGGTTGGCTGATGCGACGGGTGAGGTCTCAGTCAGGCCATAGCCTTCCGCGATCTCGACACCGGTCAGATCAGACCAGAGTTTGCTGACATCCGGGGTCATGGCCATGCCACCGGCGTTGGATACTTTGAGATTGGAAAAGTCCAGTGAACGGAATCCTTCGTGATGTAGCAGACCGTTGTACAGAGTATTTAGGCCAATAAAGCCGGTGAATTTATGCGGTTTGAGCGCGTCAACCACTGAATCAAAATCTCTCGGATTGGGAATTAAGACACTGTGATTACCAAGCCCGAATACCATACTGCAATGCGTGGTAAATGCGTAGACATGATACAAGGGAAGTGGAGCTGCGAAAATTTCTGTGCCTTCCCCCAATGTTCCTTCGGTAAGTGCATAGACCTGTTTAAAGTTGGCGGTCAGGTTTCCATGACTGAGCATGGCGCCTTTGGCTACCCCGGTGGTACCACCGGTGTATTGCAATACGGCTATATCGTCAGGACTGACATTTGCATCCTGTGGGGGTTTTTCTGAGCCGAGTTTCAAAGTTTGTTTAAATTTAACAGCGTTGTCAAAATGGAAATCGGGCACCATTTTTTTGACTTTTTTTACAACCAGGTTCATTAAATTGCCTTTCAGGGTGCCGTGCAGATCACCGATCTCGGTCACAATCACTTGTTCAACGGTGGTGTCATTCATCACACTGGCAGCAGTATTGGCTATATTGGCCAGAACCACCATCACTTTTGCACCGGAGTCATTAAGTTGGTGTTCAACTTCACGGTCGGTGTAAAGTGGATTGGTGTTAACCACGATCATACCGGCACGTAATATTCCGAAGACCACAACCGGGAATTGCAATAAATTTGGTAATTGCACAGCAACCCGATCGCCCGGTTTTAAGTTGGTATGGTTTTGTAAATAACTGGCAAACTGGGCACTCAGGCGATCAATGTCGGCAAAACTCAGGGTTTTGCCTAAACAGGTAAATGCATCATTATTCGCGTAGTTTTTACAGGCTTGATCGATCAGTTCGTTGAGAGTGGTGCACTCTAGTGCTGCTGGCATTGCTTGCCTCCCTTGGTGTTTTTATAGCGTTTCATCATAACCGATAACGGCTTTTATCCAAAGAAAAACCCTGTTTATCAAAAATAAACAGGGTTTCAATACTTCTAATGCTTATTCGGATTAATACGCGAAGGCATCTACATTCATTTGCATCAGGTTTTCCGAACCGGATTCCAGGCACAGGGAGTGAGCCTTGGAGCGTGGCATGATGCGTGTCCAGTAGAATTCTGCCGTCTGAATTTTGGCTTTGTAGAAATCCGGATTATCGGCCGTGCCGGCATCAAGGATCTCCTGCGCCTTAACCGCAGCTTTGGCCCACAGGTACCCGTAAGTCAGGTAGCCAGCAAACATCAAATAGTCAAATGATGCGGCCCCGACTTCTTCCGGGTTCTTGAGAGCTTTAAGACCAATATTGCGAGTGAAGCCTGTCAGTTTGCCGGCATTGCGGTCCACTTGTTTGATCAGTGCCTCAATGATCTTGCTGTCGTGATTTTTGTTCTCATCACAAAACGCTTCGATCTCTTTGATGTACGGTTTTAAAACTTTACCGCGGGTCCCAAGCACTTTACGACCCAACAGGTCTATCGCCTGAACACCGGTAGTTCCTTCATACAGCATGGATATACGCGCATCACGCACGTTTTGTTCCATGCCCCATTCACGAATAAACCCATGACCGCCGTAACATTGCAGGCCGTGGTTAGCAGATTCAAAACCGGTTTCACTCATGAAGGCTTTAGCGATCGGAGTTAACAGTGCCAAACGGTCGTCGGCTGCTTTGCGTTCTTCTTCACTTTCAGCCGCCGCCTGGATGTCCACATACTTCGCCATGTAAGCGGTGAACATGCGACCACCTTCGGCAAATACTTTTTGGGTCAACAACATGCGGCGTACGTCCGGATGCACAATGATCGGATCCGCAGGAGATTCCGGATTATCACGCTTGCCTAAAGCACGCATTTGCACACGGTCTTTAGCGTAGGCCAGTGATTTCTGGAAACCGAGTTCGGCGTGCGCCTGACCTTGAGTGGCAACTCCCATGCGCGAAGTATTAATGAATGTGAACATGCAACGCAGGCCTTTGTTTGGCGGACCAATTAAAAAGCCTTTGGCGCCATCAAAGTTCAACACAGCCGTCGCATTGGCGTTGATGCCCATTTTGTGCTCGATCGAGCCACAGTTCACGGCGTTACGCTCACCCACATTGCCATTCTCGTCGAGATTGAATTTAGGAACGATGAATAATGAAATACCTTTTGTGCCTTTTGGTGCATCCGGTAAACGTGCCAATACGATGTGCACAATATTTTCTGACATGTCATGCTCACCGGCCGAGATAAAGATCTTTTGACCGGTAATGTTATATGAGCCGTCAGCATTGGGTTCGGCCTTGGAACGTAACAAGCCGAGGTCGGTGCCACAATGCGATTCGGTCAAACACATGGTGCCGGTCCATTCACCGCTGATGAGCTTGCCCAGATAATCGTGAATTTGTTCTTCTGTGCCATGGGCTTCAATGGTGCGCATCGCGCCATGCGATAAGCCCGGATACATCCCAAACGACTGGTTGGCCGATGAGGTGATCTCGGCAATGGCCAGACCCACAGATTCCGGCAAGCCTTGACCGCCATGATCGGCAGAATGGGTCATGGAAGGCCAGCCCATTTCTACATATTGTTGATAGGCCTCTTTGTAGCCTTTGGGGGTAGTGACCGAACCGTCTTCGTGCCAGGTACAGCCTTCTTCATCACCAGATCGATAAATCGGGACTAATACATTTTCAGCAAATTTGGCGTATTCCTCAAAAATGCTTTCCATCAAGTCGCGATCGGTTTCGGCGTACTGTGGAAATTTCTTGTAATGCTCCGGGTAGTCAAACAACTCCAGATAAGTGAAGTTCAAGTCGCGGAGTGGGGCTTTATAATCGGTCATAGCGTGGTTCCCAGTGAATTTCAGACGCGGATTGTACCTCAGACGCCTGTAAATTTAAACAATCGTTTTAATTGCCTTTCGGCGTGGTTTGCATAAAGTCCTGCATTTGTATCGCATCCTTGTCCTTTAAGATGCTGCTGCGAAGGTCTTGCATGGTAGTAATCCATTTCTGATAATCGGCATTCATGAATTGTGTGTATTTGGCCACTACTCGATGCGGCATGATCATAAATTGTTCATTATTAATGGCTTGCACACAGATCTCGGCCACATCTTCGGCTTCCAGAACTCCGTCGCCACGTTGCTGTTCGCTGTCGTCTGGGTAGCCAGTCATATTGGTGGCTACGTATTGTGGGCACAAAACCGAAACTCCGATGCCATCATGACCATGGGTAATGGCCAGACTTTTCGCGAATGCAACCGAGGCATGTTTGGTCGCGGTGTAGGCGGCGTCGCCCATTTGCGCAAGCAAGCCGGCGGCCGAGGCGGTATTGAGCAAATAGCCGCTGCCTCGTTCACGCATTTCCGGTATAACCGCACGCGCGGCATAGACTTGCGACATCACATTCACGTCCCAGCATTTTTGCCAACCGGCGTTACTGCCACCGGCAGCCGTCCAATCAGGGCCGTCACTGATGCCCATGCCGGCGTTGGACACAAAGATATCTATCTGTCCAAACGCTGAACGGGTTTGCTCAACCAAGGCCTTGATGTCGTCTTCATTACCGACATCACAGCGAACTGCGAGTCCGTTGATCTCCTGTGCCAATTTTTCTGCGGCTTCCAGATCCAGATCCGCAACCACAATAGAGCGTGCACCATGCTGAACAAATGCACGACACAAGGCGCGCCCAATTCCATGGGCACCGCCAGTGACAATACAAACTTTATTTTTTATGTCCATTAATTTCTCGATTATTCTTAGGCGACTTCAAAAAGTCCGGCTGCACCCATGCCACCGCCAACACACATGGTGACGACCACGTACTTGGCACCGCGACGTTTGCCTTCGATCAAGGCGTGACCAACCATGCGCGATCCGGTCATGCCGTATGGATGGCCGATGGAAATACCGCCGCCGTTCACGTTGTATATTTCCGGGTCAATGCCCAGCTGATCACGACAATACAATGCTTGAACCGCAAAGGCCTCGTTCAATTCCCATAGGCCGATGTCTTCAATTTTGAGTCCGTGCAGTTTGAGTAGTTTAGGGACTGCGTAAATTGGCGCGATACCCATTTCTTCGGGTGCGTTACCCGCCACGGTCATGCCGCGATAAATTCCCAAAGGTTCAAGACCACGACGTTCGGCTTCTTTGCGTTCCATCAAGACTTGGGCTGATGCGCCATCTGATAACTGACTGGCGTTACCTGCGCTGATCGTGCCACCCTCAATAACCGGATTCAGGGATTGCAGTCCTTCCAGGGTGGTGCCTGGACGGTTTCCTTCATCTTTACTCAAGGTTACTTGTTCAAACGAGATCTCTTTGGTTTCTTTATGCATAATGCCTTTGGTCGCGGTGATCGCAACGATCTCATCGTCAAATTTTCCGGCCGCTTGGGCAGCAGCTGTGCGCATTTGTGACTGGTAAGAATATTCGTCCATCGCCTCACGGGGTACACCATATTTTTTGGCAACATATTCCGCCGTTTGTAACATCGGCATATAGGCATTGGGTTGCAAGGCCAAAAGATTCTTATCGACCGTTGGCCCTATGGCTTTATAGTAATCGGCTTGTACCGCAGAAATGTTTTCCTGACCACCGGCCAGGGTGATATCCATACCATCTACCATGATCTGCTTGGCGGCTGTAGCCACGGCCATCAGGCCCGACGAACATTGGCGATCAATGGTTTGACCCGGCACGCTGGTTGGTAACCCTGCGGTTAACAGTGCATTACGTGCAATATTGTTTCCTGCAGTGCCGGCATTCAAAACCGAACCGATCACGCAATCTTCAATTTCACCACCTTCTAGCCCCGCACGTTGTACCGCGTGCTTAATGGCGTGGGCGGTCATGGTTGGTGACTTGATGTTGTTCAATGCACCGCGATAGGCGCGACCAATGGGCGTGCGGGCTGTGGATACTATGACTGCTTCTCTCATGACATCTACCTTTATTTAGTGTTATCAGTTAACTAATATTTACGTAACGAATCTTTAACTATGAGGCTTGCTTAAATGCGGGCGGGACATAGTCGCTGAATTTTTTGCCCTCGGCGGCCAATTGCACCAGCACCGGAGCCGGGGTAAACCACAGCTTGCCGTAATCACCGAGTTCATCGCGATACTTTTCAATCGCGGCAAGCACTTTGTCCAGACCGATCTCATCGGCGTATTGCATCGGGCCGCCACGGAAACCGGGGAAACCGTAACCGTAGACATAAACTACATCCACATCACTGGAACGGTAGGCCACACCTTCACCTAAAACCTTGGCACCCTCATTGATCAACATATAAACCGTGCGTTCCAGGATTTCCTGTTCACTGATCTCGCGTTGACTAACTCCGTGTTGTTCGGCCAGCTCGGCGGCGATCTCGATCACTTCGGGGTCTTCGATCTTTTCACGACCTTTATAGATATAGGCGCCGCGTTTGGTTTTTTGGCCATAGCGGCCCAGTTCATACAGACGGTTGGCAACCGCAGCGTAACTCGGGTCAGCCGCGAGCTCTTCCTTGCGGGCTTGGCGGGTCAGGTAGCCCACATCAATTCCGGCCAGGTCCATCACACTGAGTAAACCCATAGCAAAACCGAAATCATATAAAACACCATCAACCTGGGCAGGACTGGCGCCTTCCAGTAACAAGCGTCCCGCTTCACGACCGTAGGGTTCAAGAATACGGTTTCCGATAAAGCCCCATTGATTTTCTGATACCACGGGGACTTTGCGAATACTTTGTGCCATTTTAATACTGGTCATGAGCACGTCGTCAGCGGTTTTGCCGCCACGCACGATCTCGAGTAATTTCATGACATTGGCTGGACTGAAGAAATGCAGACCGATGACATCTTCCGGGCGTTTGGTTGCGGCAGCGATCTCGTCCACGTCCAGGGTGGAGGTATTCGACGCCAAGATCGCCCCGGGCTTGGCGACTGTATCCAGTGCTGAGAACACTTTCTTTTTGATGTCCATGTTCTCAAACACGGCTTCGATGATCAGATCAGCGTCTCCCAAGTCAGAATATTCAAGCGTACCGCTGAGTAAGTCCATTCTTTCGGCAACTTGTTCCTCACTCATGCGACCTTTTTTGGCACTGATCTCGTAGTTGTTGCGGATCACGCCAAAACCGCGGTCCAGGGCATCTTGTTTGAGTTCCAATACCGTGACTGGAATCCCAACGTTCATAAAATTCATCGCAATCCCGCCGCCCATGGTGCCGGCGCCAATAATGGCAACTTTTTCGATCTTGCGTAAGGGTGTCTTTTTATCGATACCGGGAATTTTGGTGGCCGCACGCTCGGCAAAGAACAAATGTTGTTGGGCGCGAGCTTGTGGAGTTTGCATGCACTGCATAAACAGTTCGGCTTCTTTGGCCAGACCTTCGGCCAAATCCAGTTCACAAGCCGTTTCCACACATTGAATGCATTTTTCCGGCGCAACATATCCACGGGTTTTACGTGCGATACTTTTTCTAAAATCGGCAAAAAAGTTTTTCGGGATCGCAGCGGTGTCGACGCTGAGGTCGGCACAGGTTTTAAGCGGTGCGTCTGTGGCGACCAGCTGTTTGGTATAAGCAAGCGCGGCGCTGAGAAAATCACCTTGGTCGCTATGCAGCGCATCGACAAATCCTGACGCTTGTGCATCTTGAGCCGAGACCGGTTTACCTGACACGATCATTTCTGTGGCTTTCACGGCACCGGCCAAACGTGGTAAACGTTGCGTGCCGCCGGCGCCAGGCAATATGCCCAAGTGTACTTCCGGTAATCCCAGTTTGGCGCGCGGGTGAGCAAATCGGTAATCGCAGACCAGACACAATTCCAGACCGCCGCCCAAAGCCATACCGTTGATCGCGGCAACCACCGGTTTGCTGCTGTTTTCAATTTCGTTCAAGACATTCGACAACAACGGTGCTGCACTCATTTTTGCTGTACCGAATTCACTGATGTCGGCACCTCCACAAAATAATTTTCCCGATGAGGCCAGAAGGATGGCATCTATAGAATCGTCTGCTATCGCTTGACGATAATTATCCAGAATGCCTTGACGCAGTGCTTGACCAAGACCATTCACCGGAGGGGAGTTCAGTGTCAGGATGGCGATGTTGTCGCGTTTTTCATAGCTAGAAGCGTTACTCATGGTTAAGCCTTTCAGGTGTTTTTTAGTGAGCGATAGCGCTGGGTCAGATATGATACGACAGGCATTTGATATTCACATAATTTATTATGTGAATTAGTATTATTATATAATTTTATGAATTTCAAACTAGTGTTTGAATGCACTTTTAAGCCATCTGGTCAGAAAGTCGGCAAGCCGTTAAAAGCAGGTAAAGTCAGAAGTTTGTTGCAATTGCGCAAGAGAATACTAACAGCTGCTGAATAATCAAGCGTTTACTCGCTTGACTCGGTATCGTTTTGCAATTGGCTCACTAAATTATCAATCAGATCGGGCACCAGGTCATTGACCGCAGCCGTGACTTTTTCTCTGAGTTCGGCTTGTGCTGCTGCCTTGATCATTTCAGCATTTTTGACTTTGCGAGTCAGTACCGGGATCTCAACCGTTTTAGTGAAATCCTTTTTCTTGTTGCCATTACGGGATTTCTTTTTTTTATTGTTTTTTTTGCGCGGTGCCATGCGGGTAGTAAAATTCCTTGTATTCAGAGTTCATGAGTATTCAGCGTACAGGATTGCTCGCGATATTGTTTATACCGCACACGACTTTGCTGACGATCCTGTTGCTTGCCAGGTACGATTTCGGCAATCCGTTCAAAACGTGCATAACCCTCCGGAATTTTTCCCGACAGGTTTATAAGTAAATTGGCCTCAGTGTAGGCATTGCTGTTTTCGCTTAGAACCACGTGACAATGCTCGGAAGTAATTGCGTTTTCTGGTTCGATCTCGTGCGGTATAAAACTTTGTTCTTTATAAGTCCAGAGCTTTTCATCCAATGCTTGCAATTGCTTTTGATCTTGCCCAAGAATCAAAACCCGAAAGCCTTGTTGTAAGGCTTTTTCAGTCAGACGGCAGGTGACCACATCCTTGGAACGCGGTTGGTTTTCCGGAATAATGTAAAAATCAACCTGCGTCATAACTGTTTACTATTTACTTTTTGAGGTCTAACAAGTACTGACAAAGCAGCGGTACCGGTCGACCGGTTGCTCCTTTAGCCGCGCCGTCTTTCCACGCCGAACCTGCGATGTCGAGATGTGCCCAACGCATGCCTTCGGTAAACATGGACAAAAAGCTGGCCGCTGTGATACTGCCGGCCGGGCGACCACCGACATTGGCAACGTCGGCAAAGTTGGTTTTCAGTTGCTCATGGTATTCGGGGCTGAGAGGCAAGCGCCAGGCTTTGTCACATGCGCTGTCACCGGCTTTGAGTAGAGCTGCCGCGAGTTTGTCGTCCTTGGATAACAAGGCCGAGTGGTGGGCACCCAGGGCGATCACACAGGCCCCGGTCAGGGTTGCCATGTCAATTATGGTTTCCGGTTCAAAGCGTTTGGCGTAACTCAGGGCGTCACACAAGATCAAGCGTCCTTCAGCATCTGTATTCAAGATCTCAATAGTGATGCCTTCCATGTTGGTGACCACATCGCCGGGTTTATTGGCTGCACCATCCGGCAAATTCTCGGAGGCCGGCACAATACCAATAATGTTGAGCTTGAGATTCATTTCTACAGCCGCTTTGATGGTGCCAAAAACGCTGGCGCCACCGCACATATCGTATTTCATTTCATCCATTTTGCCCGGAGGCTTCAGGGAAATACCACCAGCATCAAAGGTCAGTCCTTTGCCGACCAAAACATGCGGCTTTTGGCTTTTATTGCCACCGTTATAGGTGAAAATAATCATCTTGGCCGGTTCACGGCTACCGCGTGATACTGATAGCAGGGCGCCCATGCCAAGTTTTTCCATATCTTTTTCTTGTAATACTTTCACACTCAGTTTGCTGCTGTCTTTGGCCATGGCTTTGGCGGTTTGTTCAAGATAGCTGGGAGTACAGTAATTACCGGGTAAGTTGCCCAATTCCTTGGCAAAGTTCACGCCGTTTCCGATTGCCGCGCCGTGTTTGGCGCCCTTGCGGGCATCACTGGCCGATTTGGCATTGCTCACAAGCAACGTCATTTGAACAAGATGATGCGCGCCCTGGTCTTTTTTCGACAAGGTAGTGGTGTAGTGATACAAGGCGGTTTCACATTCTTCCACACTCGCGCGTGCCAGATTGTAGGCCTTGGCGCCACGTACCGTTTCTGCGGTTAGTGCATTGACGATATGTTTAGAGCGGGTTTTTTTGGCGGCCTTTACCGCAGCTGCGGTGGCATTGCGCAGTTGCTTTTCTTTGAATTCGCTTTTTTTGCCACAGCCCACCAACATCAGACGTTGTGGTGCATCTTCGGTAAACATGGGTACCAGGCAAGTTTCACCGATGGTGCCTTTGAGGTCGCCTTGTGCAATCAGATCTTCCAACTGCCCGCCCAATTCTTTGTCGTAGGCGCTGGCGGCTTTGCCTGCAATCGCGAGACCGTTTTCGGCGTCAGAAAAAATAGCGAGTAGGGTGCAATCCCCATCGAGTTGCGTGACTTGTCGTGTGCTAATTTTGTATTGCATGCATTACTCCCGAGCTATGCGTAATCAGAAATTGATATCGATTGGTGAAATAACAATCACAATGATTTCTGGTTTTAACCAGAGGCTTGTTCTACAAATCAAAGCGCTGGAAATGAACCATTGTCCTGGTCGATACACTAAACGACAACTATAGCGTAAACTGTTGCTTTTGGCACTTGGAATACCCGTTTGTTTCGACTTTTAGACCGTTATATCCTGCGTGAGATTTTCTGGACCTGGATTGGAGTAACCGGGGTCTTGCTGGTGATTCTGTTAAGTAACAAATTCTCGCGCTTTCTGGGCGAGATCGCCGCCGGTAGTTTACCCAAGGAGGCAATTTTTTCTTTACTCGGGTACGCGAGTATCTACTACTTATTGATCTTGATCCCAATCGGCTTGTTTTTGGCGGTTTTGTTGGGCCTTGGGCGCATGTATCAAGACAGTGAAATGTCGGCCATGCGTGCATGCGGAGTCGGGCCCTGGCAGTTGTATCGACCAATACTTGTGTTTGCCGGTCTACTTTGCCTGACTTTGTTCTGGCTCTCGATGGAAGCCTCACCCTGGGCTGCACGTCAAACACTGCAAGTCCGCAACACCGCTTTAGCTGAAGCGCAATTGGGAAATCTGGAGCCGGGTAAATTTTTAACTGCGGATTCCGGCCGGATCGTGTTTTATGCCGATGCAAAAAACCCGGAAGGGCAATTGACGGATATTTTCTTACAACAAAATAATCAAAGTTCGAGCAAGGAATCACAAGCTCCTCAACAACTGGTCACTGCCGAACGCGGCTATCAGAAAAGCGCGGATGAAAGCGGTCAAAAACTTTTCATTCTGCAAGACGGGGTACGCTATTTCGGAATTCCGGGAAGTAGCGACTATGAAGTCGTGCATTTTTATGAACACGGTATTCCGTTTCAGGTTTCGGTCAATAAAGGTGCCGAACCGGGACCAGGGGAATTGCCCTCACGTGAGATTCGAACGCGCACAAGCCTGGAGTACATTGCAGAAATGCAATGGCGTTGGTCGATCCCGGTCTCGGCATTTTTACTGGCATTGTTAGCTTTGCCATTGAGTAAAACCAATCCTCGGCAAGGACGTTTCGGGAAAGTCGCCATCGCAATATTGCTTTACATCGTGTACGCAAATCTGATGGCCTTAAGTAAGGCCTGGGTGGTGAAAGGCGATATATCTCCTGCCTTGGGCATGTGGTGGGTGCACGCGATTATTGTGTTCATAACAGCGATTTTTCTTCTGCGACATTATGGTCTGCGAGGATTATTCTTTGGTCAACCGGCGAACAAGGTGGCGGTATGAAGATTATTGACCGCTATGTCTTGAAAACCCAATTGATCGCGGTTTTACTGGTCTTGTTTGTACTGGTTGGCTTGGCTGCGTTTATTGGTTTCTTGGGCGAGGCTGAAAAAGCCGGTTCGGGTAATTACACCATGCTCGACGCCCTGGGATATGTGTTTATGACCTTGCCACAGGTTGCCATTGATATGTTCCCAGCCGCAACCTTGATTGGCAGTCTATTGGGTCTGGGTGCCTTGGCATCGCGCTCGGAGCTTATCGCAATGCGTTCAGCCGGCGTGTCAATTGGTCGTTTGGCTATTTCCGTAGGGATTGTCGGGGTGATCCTGATGACGGCAGCAACCGCAGTCAGTGAATTTGTCGCGCCTCAAGCCGAAGCTTATGCCAAACAGGAACGCAGTTTAAAATTAAATCGCAACTTTTTATTAGCCGGTGAACAAGGCGTATGGTTCAAGGATGGTGACAGCATTGTAAATATTTCTCAATGGCGTGACCCCACTTCAGTCGGTCAGATAAACCAGTTCCATTTTGACAGGAATCATTCGCTAATTTCGATCACCCGAGCCAAACAGGGTGAATACAATAATCAAGAATGGCAACTCAGTGAAGTACTTGAGTCGGAGTTTAATCCGGAATCAGTAGCAACATCACAACGGGAAAAATCCAGCTGGAATGTGAATCTCGAGCCGCAGACCTTGCAACTCTTTTCCGTTGAGCCTGAGCATTTAAGTAGTAAGAATCTTTACGATTACACCCGATTTCTGCGAGCTAACGGCCTGGAAACCCAGCGTTACGAAGTGGCTTTTTGGTCGCGTATCGCAACCAGCACCTCAATCGTGTTAATGAGTTTACTGGCTTTACCCTTTGTGTTTGGTTCGCTGCGTACCGGTAATACCGGTGTGCGACTGTTCATGGGTGTATTTATCGGCATCAGCTATATGACGGCCAACAAAATGTTGGTTGGCACTGGAGAGGTGTATGGTTTGAATGCTTTTCTGAGTGCCTGGCTACCAACTTTCCTGTTAGGTTTGGTCACCTTTGTCGCGCTACTGCGAACCCGCTGATAATATTCAAAAATAGAATTATTTTTTTTCCGGTTTGGGCAATTGCTCAAGCCATGTTCCACTGATGCGATCGTGCCAGGTGAGATTGTTTTTATCCACCAGCATCCATAAATACCCTAATCCCAGACAAAGTGCAGAAATGGCCGCAACCACCAAGCGGATAAATTGCTGTTTAAGATTAGGAGTTTTTCCATCAATGCTACGAAGTTTTAATCGCCAGGTGGTCATGCCCAGAGTTTGTCCTTTGCTGGTCCAGAAATACATATAAAAAATCATAGGTAAGGCAATATAAATAACACGCAAACCCCACAAACGCAGCGCACTGTCACTTGGAGTGATGCTGATCCAAAGCCCTGCAAATACAAACAACAGGGCGATTAACAAGATCAGGTCATAAACGATCGCCGCCAGCCGTCTGAATAATGAAGGTTGTGATTTTTCTAAACGAAGTTCTGTATAGCTGGAATTCACAGTGATTTAATAGAATTACTTTGTAAGGCTGCATATTAAACCATTCAGTATTTTTTGCTATGTTAAAGCCAAGGCAAAAAACGGTTACAATGGCTTATGCTTGCAACCATGCAAAAAACCTTACCCGGATCAGATATTCTGTGACTAAGCAGAATTCCGAAAATACACAGCGTCGTTATCCATTGGATAAACTTGGGCTGAAAGCGCGTGATTTTTCACGTAATGCAGTCAAGGTTGCAGACAGCCTGGTTGAGGCGGGTTATGAAGCTTACATCGTTGGCGGGGCGGTACGCGATCTATTATTGGGCCTACACCCTAAAGATTTTGACGTGGCCACCAATGCGACCCCCGAGCAGATCAAACGCGTGTTTCGCCGCTCACGCATCATTGGTCGCCGTTTTCGTATTGTGCATGTATACATGCGTGATGAACTGATCGAAGTCACCACGTTTCGCGCCCCGTCTTTGCACGACAGTAACAAGCATCAGCAAGCCGATGCCAGTGGCAGATTGTTACGCGACAATGTTTACGGGAGTTTGGAAGATGATGTGTGGCGTAGGGATTTTACGGTAAATGCTTTGTATTACGACAGCACAAATAAAGAGATCCTGGATTTTTGTGATGCCCTGAGTGATATCAGAAATAAACGTCTGAGCTTAATGGGTGATCCTTTAACCCGCTACCAGGAAGACCCGGTGCGGCTATTGCGAGCCGTCAGGTTTAAATCCAAATTGGGTTTTGAGCTTGAAACCAATACAAAAAAACCCTTGCACACTCATGGGCACTTGCTTGGAAACATTCCGGCAGCGCGTTTGTTTGACGAAGTATTGAAAATGTTTATTAAAGGTCACGGGGCGGCTGTGTACAAGGATTTGCGTGAGTATGACCTGTTTGAGCATTTATTCCCGGCAACCAATCCACTGGTTGTCAGTAATCACTTACATGCTCATGATGTGATTAAGCAAGCCATGCTGAATACCGATGAACGGGTTGCGATTGGTAAAAATGTCAGTCCGGTGTTCTTTTTCGCCATCATGTTGTGGGCGCCTATTGAAAAACTTGCGGGCAAATACCTGCAATCCGGTGCCACCGCCATCAATGCCTGGACGCAAGCCGCGCTGGAGATTTTTTCCGCGCAACAGTCCGTGATCAGTGTGCCACGTCGTATTGGGATTCCGGCCCAGAATGTAGTGATCATGCAGGCGCGCTTCCAGTACATGCATGGCCGACGGGTTTTCTGGCTGATGCAGCAACCGCGTTTTCGTGCAGGCTATGACTTGATGTTATTACGCGTACAATTCGGCCTGGAAAAACCGGAAGTCGCAGAGTGGTGGACAAATATCCAAACACTGGACCGGGATGCTCAGGAAGATCTGGCGTACAAGTCGCGTTCTGGTGGTAAAAAATCCGGCAAACGTAAACGGCGTCGTCGCCCCAGGAAAAAACCTTCAGCCTCATGAGCGCACACTGGTATCCAGCCTACGTTGGGCTCGGCAGTAACTTGGATGATCCGATGCAGCAAATTCGCACGGCTTTGTCCTCTTTACGTAGTGCTTCACACATAAATTTACAGGCAGTTTCTTCACTGTATGTCAGTGAGCCGCACGGTGAGGTTCAGCAGGATGATTTTGTAAATGCGGTAGCGGCGCTATTGACCACCCTGACTGCGGAAAAATTGCTTGAACATTTGCACAAAATTGAAACAGCGCAAGGCCGTGAACGCATCCAACACTGGGGACCGAGAACATTGGATCTCGACCTGCTTGTGTATGCTGACCAGACTTCAGATAATGCACATTTGCGCTTGCCGCATCCGGAAATTGCCAATCGAAATTTTGTGCTAGTGCCATTGGCAGAGATTGCCCCCGCTTTATTGATTCCAGGTCTTGGGCGGGTTGTGAATTTGCTGGATAAGCTACCCGCTACAAAATTACAAAAAATTTAGAATTAACCTAGTCCAAGTATTTTTATGCACAACAGTCCGCGTTACATAGTCATTGAAGGTCCGATCGGAGTGGGCAAGTCGAGTTTGGCGCACAAACTGGCGCAAAGTTTTTCAGCGGATATGGTCATGGAAAAGGCCGAGGCTAACCCTTTTCTGGAGCGATTCTATAAAGACCCGCGCGGTGCGGCTTTGCCAACGCAGTTATTCTTTTTATTTCAACGTGCCAAGCAAATGCAATACATGCGTCAATCCGATATGTTCAGTCCGGTGCGTATCTCGGATTTTTTACTCGACAAGGATCGACTGTTTGCGCGCCTGAATCTGGAAGACGATGAATACTGGTTATATGAGCAGATCTATCAACAATTATCACTGGATGCGCCAGTTCCTGATCTGGTAGTGTATTTACAGGCGCCTGCCGAGGTATTATTGAAGCGAGTGGAAAAACGCGGGATCAATTATGAACAGGACATGCGCAAAGAGTATCTTGAGCGTTTGTCCAATGCTTACACCAATTTTTTCCACAATTACGATCGTTCACCCTTACTGGTGGTAAACACCAGTCGTATCAATCCGATTGAAAATGAACAGGATTACGCCATTTTGCTCGACAAGATCCGTTTTACTAAACATGGCCGGCATTATTTCAATCCGGCGCCTATCATGGAATAATGCAGTAACTATAAACCGCAGAATCTATTCATTATGAGCAATTTAACCACCTACACCCATTTACAACGCAAGAGTGACGATAAAAAGCCGGTCACGATTTCCAGTTTGAAAAAAATGAAACAGGCTGGCGAAAAGATTGCCTGTCTGACCGCATACGATGCCAGTTTTGCCGCTTTGGTGGACGAGGGTGGCACTGACCTCGTACTAGTTGGTGACTCCTTGGGTATGGTCATCAACGGACACGCCACCACAGTTCCGGTTACCGTCGACCAGATCATTTATCACACCCAGGCGGTGAAAGCCGGTCTGCAACGGGCGTTTCTATTGGTGGACATGCCCTTTATGAGTTATGCCGATAAGCACATAGCTTTACAAAACGCGACGCGTCTGATGCAGGAAGGCCTGGCGCATATGGTCAAGCTAGAAGGCGGTGAATTACAGGTGCCCACAGTTGAATACCTGGCCGAGCGCGGTGTGCCCGTATGTGCGCACATTGGCTTAACCCCGCAATATGTGCATAAAATGGGTGGTTTTAAAGTGCAAGGGCGCGAGCAACAAGCGGCCGAACAAATGATTAAAGAAGCCAAACAACTCGAAGACGCCGGTGCCGATATTGTATTACTGGAATGCGTGCCCTCTGCATTAGGCAAGGCTGTGACCGAGGCTCTGAGTGTGCCAACCATTGGGATAGGTGCCGGTCCTGATTGTAACGGGCAAATTCTGGTCTTGTACGATATTCTGGATGTGACCTTTGGCCGGAAACCTCGTTTTGCCAAAAATTACATGCAAGGATCCTCAAATAACCTGGAAGCCATTAAAAGTTACGTGAGTGAAGTAAAAAGCGGGGCGTATCCCGCGGCTGAACACTGCTTCAGTTAATTGGCTTACCTGGTTGAATTTTATTTAAACCGGAAAAAGAATACTTTTGAAAACAGTCAATACCATCAAGGCGGTACGCGAACAGGTTCGCAAGTGGAAATCCCAGGGCTTACGCGTTGCTTTTGTTCCAACTATGGGAAATCTGCATGCGGGACACATGACCCTATTAGCCAAGGCCAATGAGATTGCCGATAAGGTAGTAGCTTCAATTTTTGTCAATCCTTTGCAATTTGGTCCATTCGAAGATTACGATCAATACCCGCGCACCCCGGATGCCGACGTCAAAAAACTGACGGCCAATGGTTGTGAATTGCTGTTCTTGCCCAGCGTGGAAGAAATGTATCCACTCGGTAAAGAGTTAGCCACCACGATTGATGTACCCGGTATTTCGGATATCTTGTGTGGCAAGGATCGACCCGGGCATTTCGTGGGCATGGCAACCGTAGTGAGTAAGTTACTGAATGCAGTGCAGCCGGATGTGGCGATATTTGGTCAAAAAGATTATCAACAATTAATGATAATCCGGCGCATGGTGCTGGATCTGTGTATGCCGGTAGAAATTGTCGGCGCGCCAACAAACCGTGAATCAGGTGGTTTGGCCATGAGCTCACGTAATCAGTATTTATCTAAAGAAGAATTAAAGATCGCACCTTTGTTGTACGCTACCTTAACTGCAGTTGGTGACAAGCTTAAGTTAGGTGAAAGAGATTTTTCTGCACTGGAAAAGGCGGCAAGGAAAACCTTGACTGATACCGGATTCAAGCCCAGTTATTTTGAAATTCGCAAAGCACTCGATTTGCAAAAACCCAATCCGGACACCAAGTCTTTTGTAGTTATAACAGCTGCACATTTGGGCAAAGCACGCTTGATCGATAATCTGGTTGTTACGGTTTAATGTCATTAGAACAATTCAAAAGCCTGTGCACTACATGAGTAATTATTTACAACTTAGCGCAACGATCAAAAGATATTGTAATTTTTGAACATGGCTAAGATTCTCGTTTTTCAACACGTTGCCCACGAACCGCTCGGAATTCTTGATCCAATGTTGCGGGCCGCCAAACACCGCTTGCGTTATGTGAATTTTTATCGCGAGGCAGAAGCCTGCCCATCCATCGACAAATACGATGCCTTGATCGTGCTTGGTGGTCCAATGAATGTGGACGAAATGGACCAATACCCGCATTTACGTACTGAAGTGGCGGTAATTCAACAAGCCTTGAAAAAAGACATTCCGATCCTGGGCATTTGTCTGGGCGCCCAACTTATTGCGCACGCATTGGGAGCAAACGTTTATCCAGCCGGGTGTCTCGAAGTGGGTTGGTATCCCTTACAGGTTAATTCGCATGGGCAGCACGATCCCTTGTTGAATCATTTTTATAAACAGGAAATGATCTTTCAGTGGCATGGCCGTACCTACGACACACCTGACGATGCCATTAATCTGGTCTCATCCGAACTCGTGGAAAATCAGGCATTTCGTTATCGTGACAAAGTTTACGGTTTTCAGTTTCATCTCGAAGTTATCGAGCCTGTGATCAATCGCTGGTTGAGTCTGGACATGCACAAACAGGATCTGCTGATGTGCGGTAAATATCACACTGTAGATGAAGAAAAGCTGGCCACAAAAAAATATCTACCGCGCTCTATGCAATTGGCCAAGGCTGTGTTTGGAGAGTTCATTGGCTTGTTACCGGTAGTAAATAACAAAACCCAGCTAGCCATCCGGTAAAAATACCATGTACCAGTTAATCCGTTTTTGGCTAAAAAGCATTTTCATTAAAGACAACATTAGCGCCAGTGCCGAATGTTGCGTGAGTTTTCGAGTTAAGCCCTGGGATTGTGACCCAAACTGGCATATGACCAATTCACGTTATTTTACCTACATGGATTACGCACGCTTTTGGCGCTACTTTCACATGGGCGTGTTCAAGGATGTGTTTATCAAAAAGAAATGGATGCCGATGGCGGTTTCACAGGAGATCACATACATTAAAGACATCTCGCCACTGGAAAAATTTGAAGTACGCAGCAAACTCGCCGGCTGGGATGAGAAATACGTGTATATGGCACAGGATTTTTATGGCAAAAAAGGCTTATGCGCCAAAGCCATGATCCGGGGAGTGTTCGTGCACAATAAAAAACCGGTGAGTATCGAGAAAGTCATGCAGGCTTTTGGCAGTCCACCACAAGTTGAGGCTTATCGGGAACGTATCACGGCCTGGAAAAGGGTGTTGGAATTGAAAAAAGCGGAATCCTAATTCGAATGAACCCTAAATTTATTTTTTTAGAAATTATCAATTAAAAGTCTTGCAACAGGTGTTCTTTGGTCTCGGCAAACGCTGCGCGTTCTTTCGGGTCTACCTCCGGATATGCGAGTTTCATGGTTTTAAGGGTGTCGACCAAAATCTCGGCCACTTTCATGCGCATAAAGGGTTTGTTATCGGCCGGGATGCAATGCCAGGGCGCATATTCCCGCGACGTTTCGTTCAAGGCATCTTCATAGCATTGCATGTAGGTGTCCCAGAATTTTCTTTCTTTAATGTCACCTAATTCAAATTTCCATTTCTTCTCGGGTGTGTCCAAACGACTTAAAAAGCGTTGCCGCTGTTCTTCGCGTGACACGTTCAGGAAAAATTTCACAATCACCGTTCCGTTACGCGCCAAATGTTTTTCATGATCACGAATAGATTCGAAACGCTGGTTGAATACGGTGTCAAGATCTTCGGGCAGCTCGGGAATGCGCTGGTAGCCAAGGATCTCAGGGTGTACACGCACCACCAGTACTTCTTCGTAATAACTGCGGTTAAAAATCCCGATACGCCCACGCTCGGGCAAGCGTTTTGCCGAACGCCATAAAAAATCGTGATCGAGTTCCAGATTGGATGGTCTTTTGAATGAAAAAACCTGACAGCCAGATGGATCCACACCTGACATCACAGCTCGAATGGTGCTGTCTTTACCGGCAGCATCCATGGCCTGAAACACCAACAGCAAGGAATGTCTGTCATGTGCGTATAGTATTCGTTGTAATTCGCTCATCTCATCGACCAGTTTGGACAGACGTTTTTTATAAAAACGTTTGGTGTGTACCTCTCCGGGTTTGTTAGGCATTTCTGATAATTTAAATGAACCATCAAATGGTACAGTGAATTCAGATTTGGGTAGATTAAGCATACGTGGTCCTGATACTAAGGATTAAATAGTTGTGGAATTGTCAAAATTAAAAACCACACAGCCAAGAACTATGTGGTTTTATTTGATTAGATTTAATTTATGCACACAGTATTTGCCAGGCAATGGACAGCATTGCAAGCCAACCTGCGGCAAAACTTAAGGTTCTTAACCAGGGTATTCCTGCAGAATATACTATGGCGTGTATAACCCGTGCACACAAATAGATCTTCACCGCCCATACCGTGCATTCGTTGGTGATTCCTGCCAGATGAGCGATCACTACCAGAGCGGCGAACACCACCAAATTCTCTACGGCATTGTAATGCGCGGCTTTCAGGCGTTGTGCCCAGGCAGCCAGTGGTTTGGGATTTTCCGGATAGCCAACCGCATCTTTCATACCACGTACCATAATCAAATTTAGAATATACGGTAACCACATCAATGCCGTAAACACGGCTACATAAGTCAGATAAGTTAATTCAACTGTCATATCATTCTCCAGGTTTAATGTGCGAGCCCACGAGTAGGCCATTCGAATCTATATACTATAACCAAACAGTGATGCTTTCATTGTACTTATTTACCCGTTCCGGGTAATTTGAGAACACACCGTCCACCCCCATCTCATGCATGCGCTGAATATCTTCTGGATGGTTCACGGTATAAGCAAACACCTGTAAGCCGCGATCATGGGCATCGGTAACAAATTCTTTTGTCACAAATTCTATAGACGGATTTACTGTGCTCGCCTTGAGTTTATGTGCAAATTTAGCAAGTTTTACCGGTTCAGCACAACACAGGGCACCGGTTGGGATGTCTTTGTCCAGTTTTTTGGCCAGCTTTATTTCTTGATGAATGAAAGACGAGACCAAAAAACGCTGTTTTTCTTTTTTAGTTACGGCGTGTTTTTGAATGAATTCTATAACCGGTCGGGTAGCCGTTCGGCCCTTGATCTCGATATTGATCCGAATGTTATCTGGAATGATCTCATACGCTTCTTGCAGTGTTGGGATTTGTTGTCCGCCACCTGCATCCAGTTTTCTTAATTCTTCAAAACTGTGATTCCATACATAGCCCTCTCCATTAGTGGTGCGCTCAAGTCGATCATCATGTATCAGGATGAGTTCTCCATCAATGCAGTAAACATCAAGTTCAATGATGTCTACATTCAGCTCAACGGCTTGTTGAATGGAGGCCAGGGTATTTTCCGGGGCATGGCCCATGGCACCGCGATGGCCGATGTTGATAAGTTTATTGTTTGGTCGTTGCTGCATGTCAAAAAGTAAAAAAGCCCCAATGAGGAGCTATTTTACTGAATTATAAAGTGCTGTAAATTGTAATAATTGATTCAAAATCCGGCCGGTCTTTGTGAGTCACTGTGTCCGGGCCGCGTACCACGTTGTTGTTCTCTTGCTTGTTCTTGCATTTCGTCAAGTTCTTTACGTGTGCGGCATACGCGTTTAGAGAAGCGCGTGCCTGTTTTAACTTCGGTAGTGCAAATTAATTTTTCTTTTGCTTGCTCTGGTTTTTCCTGTGCATTCACTTCTTTGTAAGCTTGATTGGAGTATTCGGTTTTATCCGTTTCGATGTTTAGGTTGCTGGTGTCTGCGGGCGTGCCAGCGCAAGCGATCAGAAAGACTGAGCAAAATATATAAATTATAGATTTGGTATCAATTTTCATATTGAATATTCTCTGGAGAGGTCGTAGTGATTGTGTTATAAGTAAGCATGCTTTTTTCGGATTATAATATAGAATTAGTGTTAGTGCTGTTCTCGCTGATTGTGCTTAATAGATTATTCAAAGCCCAGTTGACACTTTCCTTGATAATCTCGGATGGATGATTCACTCTGTTTTGCAAAGCAATAATAACTTCTTCAGTTTTATTGGCATTACCCAGCCCGATGGCTAAATTTCTTAGCCAGCGTTCATAGCCAATGCGTCTAATTGCAGAGCCTTCGGTCTTTTGTAAAAAAGTTTCCTCACTCCAGTTAAATAATTCAACCAGCGTAGAGTTATCGAGATCATGACGTGGCATAAAGTCTGCTTCACGGCTTATTTGAGCGAATTTATTCCAGGGGCAAAACAATTGACAGTCATCACATCCATAAATCCGATTTCCAATGGCTTTACGGAATTCAATCGGGATCGAACCCTTGTGTTCAATGGTCAGATACGAGATGCATTTTCGTGCATCCAGTTGATAAGGCCCGATGATGGCATTGGTCGGGCACACATCTAAACACGCCGTACAGGAGCCACAGTGATCCTGTGCGGGTTCATCTATCGGCAAGGGCAGGTCAGTGTAAAGCTCACCTAAAAAGAACCACGACCCGGAATTCTTATTGATCAAGTTGGTATGTTTACCTTGCCAGCCAAGTCCGGCTTTTTGTGCCAGTGGTTTTTCCATAACCGGGGCACTGTCGACAAAAACCCGATATCCGAAATCACCGATTTCAGATTGTATTTTTTTGGCTAATTTTTGCAAGCGCTTGCGCAAGACCTTGTGATAGTCCCGTCCTAGCGCATATCTGGAAACATAAGCCGTCTTGCCATCATCAAGCAGATCAATTGCCGCTTGTTCGTTGTGAGGTAAATGATCCATGCGCACAGAAATTACCCGCTTGGTACCGGCAATCAATTCATCCGGACGCAAGCGCTTGCTCCCGTGTTTGTGCATGTAGTCCATATCGCCATGCATGCCCGCCTCTGTCCACCGGGTGTAATTATTTTCAATAGCCGAAAGATCGGTGTCACTGATGCCCAATTGTTGAAAACCCAGCTCGCCCCCCCAGACTTTAATTTTGCCGGCGAGATTGGATAATTCCTGTTGTGATATTGACTGTGACACGGAGTATTTGCAAAACCTAAGTTCGTGACTTAAAGAATGTGCACAGTATAATAGGCTCATGCAGCAGACTCATCCTCCAATTTATTTTCGTGAGCAGATTAAAACGCTCGAAACAATGGCCATGCAGGAAATGGAGGTGTCTGCGTACGAATTAATGCAACGCGCCGCCAATGCTGCATTTCACTGGATAGCGCAACGTAAAAATGACAAAACGCGTTGCCTGGTTTTGGTTGGCAAGGGAAACAACGGCGGCGACGGCCTGGTCTTTGCGCGACGCTGGCGTGAAGTTGGACGTGATGTGACGGTCGTGGTTACCGAAAAAGACATTGAATGGACAGGTGCAGCCCTGCAGGCCTATCAGGCATTTATCGGGTCGGGCGGTGAAGTGCATGAGTTAATGCCGCATCAGATAGAGCTTGAAAATTACGATCTGATCGTGGATGCGATGCTTGGAACCGGTATCGAAAGAGCGGTCAGCGGTACCTTGGCCGCCTGGATTGATTTCATTAATCATTCGGATGTTATTGTTCTGGCTTTGGACACCCCCAGTGGCATTCATCCCGACACCGGAGAAATCCTTGGCTATGCGGTCAATGCTGATTTCACGGTCTCGTTTATTGCCAACAAAACCGGTTTTTTTCTGAATGATGGGCCAAATTGCGTAGGCCGTCTTAGTTGTGATGATCTGGGTATTCCCCAGCGATTATTCGAGGCGATCTCGGCGCCCGTTATGCGTCAGGAAAATGGTGAGGAGCAAACGCACTATTTGCATTCACGCAAACGTACCTTCCACAAGGGCGATGCCGGCTATGTTCTGGTGGTTGGTGGAAACAGCGGATTTTCCGGGGCCACGGTGTTGGCTGGTCTTGCCGCGTTGCGCACCGGCGCAGGCCTGGTCAGTGTTGCCGCGCATCCGGAATCGGTCACTGCCATACGCAGCGCACAAGCCGAATTGATGGTGCATCCGATTCATCATGCGTCTGAGATCGAACCTTTATTTGAACGCGCTGCGGTCATTATTGTTGGGCCGGGCCTGGGCCAAGATACCTGGGCGCAAGAAGTTTTAAGCACGGTTTTACAGGCAAATAAACCTTTGGTGGTGGATGCCGATGCATTGAACCTCTTGGCCAAGGAACCGCATCACTCACAACAATGGGTGTTAACGCCACACCCCGGCGAAGCTGCACGCATGCTTAACAAAAGCACTCAGAATATCCAGCAAGATCGTCTTCACAGTGCGCACACCTTGCAGGAAAAGTATGGTGGGGTTGTGGTTTTGAAAGGGGCCAACAGTTTAATTACCACGGCAAATGATGTGCCCACGGTCTGTGCTGAAGGCAATCCGGGCATGGCCACGGCCGGTATGGGCGATGTGTTAAGCGGAGTGATTGGAAGTCTGATCGCGCAAGGCATACCTCAGCTAGAAGCGACTAAGTTAGGCGTTTGGCTGCACGCTTCGGCAGGTGACTTGGCAGCTCAGGATGGTGAACGCGGCATGATCGCCAGTGATCTTTTGATGCATTTGCGTACCCTGGTAAATTCAGGCTGATCGTCACAGCGTTACGCTGAATTCACAATCATGCACGCCGAAATTCATTTAAAGGATGAGCAAGCCACAGTTGCTTTTGGCAATACCTTGGCAGCGGCTTTGCGAGCAAATTTCAAAACCCCAGCAAACAAATGTGTACTGATTACTCTGGAAGGTGACCTGGGAGCAGGTAAAACCACCTTGGTGCGTGCAACACTACGTGCGCTTGGTGTCACAGGCGCGATCAAAAGCCCAACTTATACCTTGCTGGAACCGTATTCTGTGCCACTTAATTCGGCTGAAAATAAGTCTGAATGTCTGAAAATCGCGCATCTGGATCTGTATCGATTGCAGGAACCCGAGGAGTTGGAATACATCGGCGGTCGAGATTTGCTACAGATATATAACTTGATCTTGGTTGAGTGGCCGGACAAAGCAAAAGGCTATTTAGCCAAGGCTCATATAAAAATTCAATTAAATCATAGAGATAAGGGAAGACAACTCATTCTACAATCCACGGAGTTTGTGAATGATCCAGTGTTAAAAATGTTTAAAAACAGTTAGTTAGATGTTAATTCTATATTCAGGCTTTCGATTAGAGTTTAGAAATATTGCATATCTTATTAAAATCATTGAAAATAATTAACAATCCATCAATAAGACTGCGCACAACAAGAGCACAACATAAGATCATGTCTCGAGAATCCGCCAAGTTCAAACACGAGCATCCATTTCTCGCTATTTTACGTGTCTGCATTCAGTGTGGAATCCTGGTTTTGGTCGCAGTCGGCTTTACGCCATTATTTGCGGCACAGGTACAAGGATTACGCCTTGCCCCCGCTTCGGATCACACCCGCTTGGTCATTGATCTCGAATCACCCGTTGTGCATCAAATTATTTCTTTGCAAGCTCCGGAGCGTGTGGTTATTGATCTGAGCAAGGCCAGTTTGCCTAAAGGATTCAGTTTACCGAATGGCTCCGGGGTCATTTCACGCATCCGTTCGGGTCAACAAAAGGATAGTCTGCGTCTGGTCGCCGACTTGAAATCCAGTGTTAAAGTCAAAAGTTTTATGATTCCTGCGCATGGCAACAAACAGGACCGTCTGGTCATTGATCTGTTTCATAACCAGAGTCACAACCAGCTAGTTGCACCGGTCAAAACATCCGCACCCGGTATGCGTGATCTGGTCATTGCCATTGATGCAGGCCATGGTGGGCGAGATCCGGGCTCGATCGGTAAACACGGCACCCAGGAAAAACATGTCGTACTGCAAATTGCCAAGCGTCTGGCCGCCAAGATTGATGCCGCTGAAGGCATGCAAGCAGTATTAGTGCGCGACAGTGATCAAAAAATTCAATACCGCGAGCGTATGCAACGCGCACGTCGTAAAGACGCTGATTTGTTTATCTCGATTCATGCTGATTCATTTAAAGACGCTACAGTTAGCGGATCTTCGGTGTACGTATTGTCGCAACGTGGCGCGAGCAGTGCGGCGGCCCGCTGGTTAGCGAATAAAGTGAATAGTTCTGATCTGGTTGGTGGTGTCAGCCTGAATGACAAAGACGATGTGTTGGCATCGGTACTGCTTGATCTGTCGCAAAATGCGACCATAGCGGCGAGCACTTCATTGGGCAAAAATGTTTTACAGGAACTTGCCGACATTGGTCGGATACGCAAACAAAGTGTGCAATACGCAAATTTTGCAGTGCTGAAGTCACCGGATGTGCCATCCATATTGGTCGAAACGGCGTACATATCCAACCCGGACGAAGAACGTAAATTGAAAAACCCGCATCATCAAGACAAGATCGCGACAGCCGTGTTCAAAGGTGTGCGCGGTTACTTTACCAATAACCCGCCGCCCAACACTTTGTTTGCTCAAAAGCAAAGCAGCGCACAACCCTTGCGGGTAGCCAGTACCAAGACGGTGCCAGCAACTAATGTGAAGAATCAGAAGACCTCTAAGCCCCCTGAAGCGCGGACAAGAGTCGCGCAAGTGTCTACTAAACCAGCGCAATCGCAGATCAAGACCATTAAACATGTGATCAAGCGAGGCGAAACCCTTTCGAGTGTCTCGGCCCGTTACAACATCCGTTTACGCGCCATACGAAGTATAAATAACCTCAAAAGGGATCAGGTGCGTGTCGGGCAGGTTTTGCGTATACCTGTTATCTGAGCACCGATAAATCAATCTTGCCCGCTATCCGGGCAGTTAAATTACTGGTTTATTAATTTTCTGGTTTGTCCGGGGCGGAATCGGTATGCTTGCGAAATATAATTAAGTCCATAATCATCAATTAACCGTATTCAATGAAGTCTGAAAGCATGGCAATGAAATCTGCTGCCACCCCAAACCCTGTGATACGTGAGCTCCCCGAACACCTGGTCAATCAGATTGCTGCCGGTGAAGTGGTCGAGCGACCGTTCTCGGTGGTTAAAGAGCTGGTGGAAAACAGCCTGGATGCTCAGGCCAGCGAGATCGTGATCAATATTGAGGCGGGCGGAAAACGCCTGATCGAAATACGTGATAATGGGGTGGGTATTCCCGAAGATCAACTGACGTTGGCCTTGTCGCGTCATGCCACCAGCAAAATACGCAGCCTGGACGATCTAAGTCGGGTCATGAGCAAAGGCTTTCGTGGTGAGGCCTTGCCCAGTGTGGCGTCGGTCTCGGCACTGACTTTGCAATCAAAAGCACTCGATCGTGAAGACGCCTACGAGGTCCGGGTTGATCAGGGCGTGTTGTCCGGTCCTAAACCCTGTGTGCACCCGACGGGTACCACTGTACGCGTTCAGGATCTATTTTTTAATGTACCCGCACGGCGAAAATTCTTGCGTCAGGACACAACTGAATTCATGCATATTGAAAAAATGGTCAAACGTCTTGCTTTGTCGCATTTTAATGTGGCCTGGCGTTTGATCCATAACGGCAAAACAATTTTTGATCTGTCTGTCGCCAATGATCGCTCATCACAAGAACAACGTTTGGCGCGCTTGCTTGGTCCGAAGTTTATTCAGCATGCGATCTGGATCGAGCACGATTCCGCCGACCTGCGATTACAGGGTTGGTTGGCCTTACCGGCATTTTCTCGCAGCCAGAGGGATTTGCAGTTTGGTTTTGTCAATACCCGCACAGTGCAAGACAAACTGTTTTCCCACGCGGTTAAATTGGGTTATCGCGATGTCATGTTTCACGGACGTCATCCGGCGTACGTCTTGTATTTAAGCATGCCGCCATCCGCGGTTGATGTGAACGCCCATCCGGCCAAACATGAAGTGCGTTTTCGTGACTCTCGACGCATCCATGACTTTTTACGTCACAGTGTGGAACAAGCGCTTGCCCAGACCACACCCGGTCAACAAGACACTCGTTTTATGCCCACCGATGCAGCATCGCTTGGAATTACTTCGGAGAGTTCGCCTGTACACAGTTATGCGCAGAATCCTGCGACACCTGGCTTAAGCGTGCAAGATGCCATGCATTTGTATCATGGTGGTGGTAGTGGGCATGCGGGTTCTTCCTTTGATTCTGCCATAACTCCGCAAGCACACAGTGCTTCGGATCTGACCGCCGGGGCCAGCCCCGGAGTCACTCCTAGAGTCGCACCGGGAGTTTTGGGCCACGCAATCGCCCAGTTGCACGGCATTTATATTTTGGCTCAAAATGAAAAGGGCCTGGTGATGGTGGACATGCACGCCGCTCACGAACGCATTTTGTATGAAAAAATGAAGCAAGATTTTGTGGATGAAAAACTCAATTCCCA
>JABDMI010000128.1 GCA_013001575.1 Gammaproteobacteria bacterium | reverse complement strand
GCATTTAACCACGCAAGCGCATACTTTGATCGAAGAGCATTGTGCGACATTGAATAAGCGCCCTGATATCGCAATTGACGCAACTTGTGGCAATGGCTTTGATACGGTTTTTTTAGCCGAGTTGGTTAGTGACAAGGTTTTTGGCTTTGATATTCAGACCATTGCTATCACTAAAACCCGTGAACAGCTGGAAAGCAAGGGCTTACTGCACAAGGTCACACTGATCAAAGACGGGCATCAGCACATGAGCAAGCATGTCGAAAGTAAAGCCGACATCATCATGTTTAACCTCGGTTATTTGCCACAAGCGGATAAAGCCGTGACCACCCTTACCCAAACCAGCCTCAGCGCCCTGGACCAAGCTTTGGACTTATTATCGGACTCCGGAATTCTGAGCATCCTGTGTTATCCCGGGCATGCCGAAGGAAAAACCGAGACGCATGCCGTTAAAGCGTGGCTGGAGCATTTGCCAGACCACTATAAGCTCGACACACACCTGGCCAATCATCCAAATGACCGCTCGCCGGTTTTATTCCTGGTAAGCGTTCGGGCATGAAAATCATCGCCCCGTTGATATAAATACACTCATACACCGCCCCGGAATGCCCTCGGCCTAACACAACTTAATGGGCCAAGAATTAGACCTAGATCAATAAATACCAGCATTTCTTGTTATAAGCTGACTTAAAATCAGGCTGCAATTAATGAATTTTCTTAAAAGGTGTATGAAAACATGACGACTATTTTGGTATTGGCGGATTACGCCGGAAAAACCGAACCGGCCTTATTTCGTGCGGTTGAATTTGCGGCGCAAGACCCGAACGCAGAAACTGATGTCCATGTAGTGGCATTTGTGCACGATGATTTTGTCGGCAAAATGGACAGGGGCCACGAAAAGGATGAATTCAAGTCTGAATTACTGACTCGTCGCCAGCAAACCCTCAAAGGCCTGATCAAGGAGAATAAGCTGGATGCCAAGGTCAAAATTAAAGTCGAGATCGTGTGGGAAAAACGCATCACCACCTGGGTGACTGAACATTTAAAGCAAAACAAGGATTACAGCATGATCGTAAAAACCGGGCATCGCTCGGAAAGTATTGTGCATACGCCGCTGGATTGGCAACTGTTACGCAAATCCCCAATCCCGGTTTTACTGGTTTCAAAAAAGAAATGGAAAAAGAGAAACAATATTTTGTTGGCACTAGATCTCGATACTCGGATCGCCAATAAAAAACGCCTGAATGACAAGGTTATTGAACATGGCAAAGACCTGGCGGCCAGAGTTGGTGGTCAATTGCACTGCGTGCATGCCATCCATATACCCCAGATCATCAAAGATCTTGAAATGTTTGACCTGAGAAAAGTCAAAAATGAAAAGGTTGATAAAGTTAGCCCGTATTTGCACAAACTCGCCAAAAAGCATGACCTGGATCCAGACAACTTCCATATCCGCCTGGGCAAACCGGAAAAAGTGATCATGTCCTACGCGAATAAGTTAAAAGCCGATGTTGTGGTTCTGGGAACAATTGGTCGCAGGAAGCTGGCCGCAAAAATGCTCGGGAATACGGCCGAGAAAATTATGCGCTATGCGTATACGGATATTCTTGCGGTTAAGCCGTAAAAGATCAGGTTTGAAACTTACTTCAATCTAGTTAACTCATTAGTTGACCAGCATGGTCATTGATTTAACTGGGTTAATTCGCGTGTGTCTGACTGTTCCGATACTGACTTTTCCGTTATCCCTTTGTTAGGCGCGCTCATTTGGATTGTCGGGCATCGACTGCACTGGTCGCTTGTGTCTTTGCAACAACGCCCAGAAGACAAAGGCGAGATAGGCAAGTGAAGCAACAATACCGGTCCACATATTTAGAGTCGTGAACACGAAGGTGACAATCATAGATATTGCCAGCCTTCCCAAGTATTTTCCATCTGAAAACACAGAAACCGCACAGATAACAATCGCAATCAGCAGTATCGGCAATCCAAGGCCGAAGAACAGCAGAAATCCAAGCGCGGCGCTCTCATCCGCCGAGAATCCCGGGATTCGCCCATGCAAAAGAAAAGACAGCAGCAGCAGAAACAGAGCAAACGCGAGGTGCGCCCAGATAAGTACGAGATCGCGGGTATTTTTCGAGTTAGGTGTCCCCACATTAATGACCTTAGGTTCTAGTGATGGGCTCCAGTTGAGCGTCAATTAGTTTCCTATCACGAACAAAACTAGACACACACCATTTATCCTACAGCAAAGTCATACAAGGATTACAAATTTTCAGATTAAAATTAATTTTCTAATTTGAATGCAAAAGGATTTGCAAAGGCTATAGCACGACGTCAGCTGATTGATGCTGATACCACCCTTATTACCTTGTTATATCACATTGTGTGAGGCATGCATTTCTTGTGCGGTAAAGACAAGCTAACCAATCTAGACTTTTCACATCGACGGCAATGGTTAGAGAACAACATGTTCTGTGAGTCTCGATTTTTCTATTTTTGTAATAGTTCTTTGCTTCTCCCATAAAAAAACCCCGACCATTGATCGGGGTTTGCCATCCTGGCAATAGGAAGGTGATCTAGGAGTCTGTCCATAGAGCCAAGCTATTCCGTGTTTAACGCTAACCTCATCCTGGGTTATAACGTCAATTGGGGTAGTGTTATATCCGTTAACTCGGGCTCCTTGCCCACGCTACCCGGTTCCATTCCCTGTGCTCATGCTTCCCTAACGTCCTGTGCATGCATTATGCAAAAAGAATGTGACAGTTGTATGTCAGACGATGGATTACATGCTTGTAGGACAGCCCCTACAAATTTGAGAAATTAAATATAGGCTATGGAATTAAACCAGAAAGGTTTGATCAGTAAAAACCAACACAAATACCCGGAAAACTAACGTCCGGAAATATAAAACCCTATTCCGTCTTCTTCTGAATGATAAGCAATCCCTGCCCCGACCTGCACACCCACAAACCACGGCAAACGCCACCGCACTCCGGTGCCCACCGACCAGGCAGTGCCTTTCAAACCCCGTTGTCCGTTTTTAAAGTAGATGTCATCCACTTCGGCAAAAAACTCCGCTCGCAAACTCGGATAAGCCGCCAGACGGGTGCGCTTGAATGGTGCAAAAGTATAGGGCGTGAGATACGAGGCTTTGAGATAATAATAACGGTCGCCCTCAAAGTCGGGGTAACTGATGCCGCGTAACTGGGCACTTAAACTGTTCTCAAAGGGCACAAAATCCGGGTAGGCGCCATTACTCCAACCCAAACCGCTTTTTATTTCAAATTGTGAATGCTCACGAGCTCCATAAGGAATGTGCCAAATACCCGAGGCTTCTTGCGTGGTTGGGTTGCGCTCTCCATCCAATGCAATGGTTGGCTCCACACGATAATCCATACCAAAGCCCGAGTAACTGTAGGTATGGTCGTGTATACGATCGTATTTCACCGATAAGCCCAGCCCGAGCAGACTTTGCTCGGCGTCTACAGAACCCCGTAAAGTCGGATTGTCCGAGGTCCAGGAGCGCCATTTGAGCACACCACCCAATTGCCAACCGTGTTGACGCTGGCCGCGATGAAACCAGCGTGAGATTCCCAAAGACGAATAGCGCGAGACCTCGTTAAACGGGGTTGAATCCGGTAGTGAGCCTATCTCGCGGGTGCTGAGATCAATGTAGCCAAAGTCAAAACGGGCATCGAAATCGGTGTTACGAATTTGCGGGCTACTGAAGGAAATGGTTGCCTTGGTCTCTTCGTCTTTAAGGTCCGTACTGAAGGTTTTTGTGCGTAAGTTCAGACTGGCGCGTTGATTCAGGCCGCCAATATTAGACCAGCGACCGCGTAAGCCGTAATTAATACTCCCAGATTCCGAACTGGCGACATAAGGCAGCACAATCAGATAGCGTTTCTCGATCACATCAAAGGTGACGTGCACCGATTTGTCATCGAGTTGTGATTTGGCGTGTACCTTTTTGAATAAACCCAGGTCGGTAATGGCCTGGGTGGAATTGTGCAGGCTTTGACAATCGAGAAGTTCGCCAACTTGAATACTGAGCTGCCGGTCTACCACGCGGCGGCGGGTTGTTTCCAAGCCGTTGAACTCAATGGACTGAATGACTTCTCCTGCGCCCTCACACAAAACTTCCTGGGCTTGCAATGAAGCAAACGAAAGAAAAACCCCTGCGGTGCTTACACAGCTATAGAAAAATCCTTTGCGAAGTCCTGTTGGCATGAATTAATCCTAACCCGATTTTGGCAAGGATGTAAGTATTATCGTTACAGTAGACTTGAATTTAATTGGGGTCGATGCCGAATGCGCCAAGACTTATAAACCGAAGGCAGAACGCACACCATCGATCATGAACTGAATGGCAAGCGCACACAAGATCACGCCGAGCAAACGATCAAGTACATTGGCACCGGTTTCGCCGAGTATTTTCATCACGCGGCCTGACAATAATAAAAATATCAGCGCCAGTGCCAACACCAACAGGATCATGCCCAGTAAAGATGCAAACAAAACCGGGTCGTCACTCATCTCAGTACTTAATAACAGCACCGTGGTAATGGTTCCGGGTCCTGCGATAAGCGGAAACGCCAGTGGAAAGACCGATATGTCGTCCTTTTGTCGCGCTTCAGCAGATTCTTTAACGGTGGTGGAACGCAAACCGGTATGCCGTGCGAAAACCATATCGAATCCATTAACCAGGAGCAACAATCCACCGGCAATCTTGAAGGCCGGAATAGTGATGCCCATGGCTTTGAGAAAGTGGTTTCCGATGAACAGGAACAGCAACAATATCATCGTGGACAAAATGGTGGCCTTAAAAGCCATTTTCTTCTTGTAAGCGTCACTGCCGCCGCGTGTCATGGCACCAAAAATCGGCGCAAGCGCGATTGGGTCGACCACCACAAAAAGGATAATAAAAGTGTTAACTAACTGTTCTATCATGATTTTGCTACTGCAACAAATTTTATAATTTGTTAATTGTTTGGAGGAGGCGTAAGTTGGGCTCTAAGATTACAAATAGCACAAAAAATGTTTTGCTTTGTTGCTATTGCTGCTTGATTTTGTGGCTATTGTAATCGAAATAGTCTGATAAAACTTTTGTGTTTATTAGTTAACCCCAGGTACATACCATGCAAGCACCAAAACCCGAGATCGGAAAATGGTACCAGCACGACAATGGCGAACTTTTTGAAGTGGTCGCCATTGATGAAAATGACCGTACCATTGAAATTCAGCAATACGACGGCTCGATATATGAGCTCGATTTCCACTCCTGGTCCATAAGTAGCATCATCGAATCAACCCCCCCGGAAGACTGGTCTGGCGCTTACGATATGTTGCAAGAAGACTATGGGGTAGATCGTGATACGCATAACCCGACCTATCGGGGCAATGCGCTGGATCAGTTTTAGCCCTGTTGTTACTGCCTGGAGCGTTATTGCCCAGAACCAATAATGGCCAAAAACCAATAATGGCTAAAACGGCTTAAACCATTATCTTGCCCAATCCGGCGAGTGTCGTCGGCTTATGGCAGCTGTACCATCACCACATCATTCACGAGCTTGCACGGCATGGCGTTCAAGCTTTGTCCCAGACACGGCCCGGCCACACACAATCCCGAATCGATCTCAAACGTAGCGCCGTGTGCAGAACACATGATCTGGGAGCAATCTTTGGTTAGAAACGCATCTGGTTTCCATTGCAACATGCGCCCCTGGTGTGGGCAGGTATTGGCATAAGCAAACACCTGTTGATTCTTTTGCACCAAAAATCCAAAATAGGGTCGCCCCTTCTGCAAGATCATGAACTCTTTACTGCCCGGGTCTGTAATTTGCCGACTAAAACAGATCGGGAAATATTTTTTTGTGGGTTTTTTTGTGGGTGCGGCGGGCATAGGCTACCTGGTTGGGGATTTTTCTTGGTCCGGGAATTTTGTCCGTATAATGAAAATAACAATTAATCAGGCGCACTACAAGGCAAGTTTTATGAGCAGCAAGATCGCGGAGATCCCAAAACCACCATTCAAGTCGGCATTTGAAGCTGAACAGGCATTTTATCTGGCCTTTGTACGCCGTGACACCGAATTAATGGCCAAAGTCTGGGCCAACACCCAATCGGTGTACTGCTTGCACCCCGGCAGCCAACCGCTTGTGGGCAAAGACGCCATCATGCAAAGCTGGCAAGAAATTTTTAACGGGCCACAGACCAGTCAGTTAAAAATTGAACACCACAATCTCGCCAGTGATCCAAAATTATCGGTACACCGGATCACTGAACATCTCACCATTCAGGGCGAAGGCGAGAATATCCGACAAGCGACCATCCACGCGATGAATATTTTTCAGTGCATTAACGATAACTGGTACATCATTTCGCATCACACCGCCCCGGCGCCACAGATCGCAACCCCCAAGGGCGAAACCGTACACTGAAACTGAGTATTATTCCCGAGTACTATTCGCTGGTCTGATGCACAGCATCAGAATGTGGTGCGATGTGTTTAGCATTGTAGGCATCGAGGCGTTTGCCCATCCATAACAACAGCATCAAGGGCGGGATCACCATCACGCTGGTCAAAATGAAAAACCAGAACCAGTTGCCTTGCATGGCGTCAACAATGTAACCACTGCCCGACGAGACCGTGGTGCGCCCGAAATTTCCCAAGGATGCCAACAATGCGTATTGCGTGGCCGTGTAGGTACGCGAGGTAAAATGCGAAATAAAAGCCACAAAGGCCACGGTTGCAAAGGCCGCGGTAAAGTTATCGAAAATTATCGCAATCGCAAACAAGCGCTCGTCCGGCCCGACCACCGCCAAAGCGGCAAAAAACAAATTGGTGGCTGACATCGCAACCCCGGCTATAAACAATCCCCTAACCAGTCCATAGCGGGTGTTGATCATCGCGCCCAAAAAGGCAAAGACCATGGTTAAAAAGCCGCCCACCAGTTTGTTGTAAAACCCGATCTGGTCAACCGTAAAACCAACTTCCTTGTAAAACAGGATGGACATGCGTCCGACAAAGGCCTCACCCATTTTAAAAGTGAACACAAATAACAATAATCCCAAAGCCAATTCGAAACCACAACGGCGAAAAAAATCCACAAATGGCCCGAGTATGCTTAGCTTGAACCATGCAACCACTCTTTCTGGCCACGCAAGTTGCGAATTCGACACGACGACTTGCGCGCTGTCGGTTTTAACCTTGGGCAAAAAGAACAGTCCGATTATTTGCACCACACACATGCCCGCCATCATGCGATACACCTCCGGCCAGGCGAATCCTATGCTTTCACCGCCGAGGTACAGCGCCAAGGCACCGCCAATAAATCCGTAACCGGCCCACCATCCACCGGTGGCAGCCGCTGCCGCATACGGCATTTTTTCGACTTCGCTTTCCGCGAACACATCGATCCGATACGCATCAATGGCCACGTCCTGGGTTGCGGAAGCAATCGTGATCCCGGCCGCCAATGCGCCCACCAACCAGATGTTTGCGGACGGGTCGGCGAAACTCATGGCAAAAGTGAAGGCAGCAATAACCAACAAACACAACAACACCCAGGAGCGTCGTTGATCCAGAACATCGTGAAGTAAAGGAACTTTTAAACGGTCGAGTAAGGGTGCCCAGGTGAAATTGAAGGCATAGGCGACCCCGACAATGCCAATAAATCCGATCGAAGTGCGGCTCAGTCCCTCGGCTTTTAACCACAAGGTCATCACCGAACCGTGCAATATCCACGGAAAGCCGCTGATGAACCCGAGGAATAGAACACTGAAGATTCGTTTGTCCCGGATCAAACCGAGAGTTTGGGCAAAGCTATGAACGTCCGCGGCCGATTTTTTTTGAAAAACCGACACCTGTTACAGCTCGTAATCCACAATAAAGGGGGCATGGTCGGAAAAGCGGTCGTCTTTATAGACTTCGGTACGTTTCACCGTGCCTTTGAGTTTGGGTGACAGTACCTGGTAATCCAATCGCCATCCAACATTATTCGCATAGGCTTGACCACGGTTTGACCACCAAGTGTAGGTGTGTGGCTCTTGCTCTAACTCGCGAAAGGAATCCACGTAACCGTCTTCATCAAACAAGGCGGTGAGCCAGGCGCGCTCTTCCGGCAAGCACCCGGAATTCTTCTGATTGGATTTCCAGTTCTTAATATCGCGTTCGGTGTGCACAATATTCCAGTCACCACAAATGATGAATTCGCGGCGCTTGCGCTTAAGCGATTGCAGGTACGGGCGGAACAGGTCCATGAAGCGGAATTTTGCGAGTTGGCGTTCTTCTTTGGAGGACCCCGAAGGTAAATACACCGACAGCACCGACAAATTATCGAACTGTGCCTCGATCACGCGGCCCTCGCGATTGAATTCTTCCCAGGCCGGATCATGCGTCAGACCATGTATGACTTTACGAGGCTTTTGCTTGGAATAAATCGCAACCCCGCTATAGCCTTTTTTTTCGGCGTCATGATAATGACAATGATAGCCTTCCGGATGAAAGATCGGGTCACTCAACTGGTCTATCTGGGCCTTGGTTTCCTGAATACACACCACATCGGGGTCAACTTTGGGTAACCACTCGAAAAAACCCTTGCGCGCCGCGGCACGAATTCCATTGGTGTTAATACTCATTACTCGCATAGCTAACCTTTCAAGACAAATTGTGTATGTAATTATAAATTGCGGGTATGATAGCATCCGCGTCTGGAACATGACTCTGTGGATTGCAATTTCCCTGGTTTTAACTATTTTCTATTCATTACAAAAGACCGACTATGCACACTTACCAACAAGACTTTATTGATATCGCGCAAGACTGTGGCGCCCTTAAGTATGGCGAATTCACCTTAAAGTCCGGTCGCGTCTCACCCTATTTTTTCAATGCCGGTTTACTCAACAATGGCCAGGCCTTGGCCACCCTGGCACGCTGTTATGCCGCGGTGATCGCAACTGCCATCGAAGCCGAAGGACTGGATGTGGACGTGGTTTTCGGTCCGGCCTATAAAGGCATTCCCCTGGCCGCGATCACGGTGGCGGCACTGGCGCAAGAACACAACATCAACTTGCCCTACGCGTTCAATCGTAAGGAAGCCAAAACTCATGGCGAAGGCGGCAGCATTGTTGGTGCACCGCTGCAAGGAAAGGTACTGGTCATCGATGATGTGATCACCGCCGGAACTGCCATTCGAGAAGCCGCCGACATCATTCAAGGCAATGGCGCCGAACTGGCCGGAGTGGTCATTGCGGTGGATCGTCAGGAGCGCGGTGTGCGAGACGGAAAACTTAGCGAGCGTTCGGCCGTCCAGGAAGTGAGTGAGCAATTCGATATCCCGGTATTCAGTATCTTGAATCTTTCGCAGTTGATCGCTCATCTGCAACAGTCGGGTGAAGCCAGCGCGGTTGAAGCCATGCAAGCCTACCGTGAAGCTTACGGAGTGACAGCGTAGTCATTTGATCATCAATGTCAGAATGTGACAAAATGTGTCTGGCTTGGTACAGCATACCCAGCCGGTCACAAATTTCAAGTGGCTTATGGGGAACTGAATGGACATTTCTTACGTCTTAAATTCATAGTAAATTCAGTAAGTAATACGTACACTAGGAATTAAATGCAAAATATAAGCACCAGTTCAGTGATTTGGCACGCTATATGTAGTACCTTTAGCGAAGCTTGGAACGGGTGATCAATTTTGGAAGATCGATGACAAGAATATTCATAAATCCTAATCTACTCAAACGCATGCGCCTGGCACTCTTGGTGCTGCTGGCTATTGGCGTGCTTGCGCCAATGATCTCTGCCGCAGGTCTGTATCGCTGGGTCGATGAAAATGGCCGGGTGCATTATGGCGACAGCATTCCACCAAAATACTCTAAATTAAAACGTGAAGTATTGAATCGCCAAGGCATGGTGGTTGAAACCCTGGCTGCACAAAAGACCAAGGAAGAAATAGAAAATGAAAAACGCGAGATTGCGCGTCTGGAAGAATTAAAACGCCAAGCGGCTGTGCAGGCACAGCGAAACCGGATATTAATAGTCTCTTACGTGACTCCGGAAGAGATTGATTCCACACGAGATAACAAAGTTGCCACGATACAAAAAAGACTCAATGTGCTTGACTTGAATGCCAAGAATCTGGACAAGCAAAAAAATACTATCATCAAACGCATCGAAGCCTACACCAACAGCAAGGATGAGGAACGCGATGCAATTATTAAACGCTACAATGAGCAGTTAGTTGCCACCAACAAAAACATTGCGGACCTTGAAAACCAGAAATCAAATCTTGAGATTGAGATCCTCGAGATCAAAAAACAATTTGCCATTGATAAACGGGACTTTATCCGTTTACAGGAAGAAAGAGAAAAACAGCGTAATGCTGAAAACCATCCGGTTTATTGAAGATTAGCCAAAGCTCCTGTTGCGTTAACTCGTTCCTGAATGCCCAAAGCCGCCGGCTCCGCGCTTACTGGCGACAAACTCATCCACCACATCAAACTCGACTTGCTCGACAGGTACGAACACCATTTGAGCAATACGCTCACCCGGCTGGATCTCATAGGTTTTTTGTCCTCGATTCCACATAGAAATAAACACCTGACCCTGATAATCGGAATCAATAAGTCCGGTCAAGTTTCCCAATACCAGTCCGTGTTTATGCCCGAGACCCGAGCGCGGCCAAAGTACCGCCGCCAGAGTCGGGTCCTGAATAAAAATTGCCATGCCGGATGGGATCAACTCGGTTTGCCCGGGTTCCAGTGTCAACGGGGCATCCAGACAAGCACGCATATCGATCCCGGCTGAACCATCGGTTGCGTATGCAGGTAGTGGAAACTCGTGTCCTATACGTGGGTCAAGGATCTTTAATTGTATTTTTCTATGTGTTTGACTCATGGTTTGTATCTTTGATAGTTAAATGTAAATTGTGAATTGCAGCTACCGCCCACAGCGACATACCGTAGTCGTGCATTTTAATGTGCAAAGGCAAACTTTTGCGACCTTTTCCTCATTCGGGCATCTATTGATATTCAGTAAAAGAACATTTATGCCGGATTAGCAAAATAAATAGACAGCATTTCCTGCTATTGACCAGAAAACAGGCAATATCAGGCATAAAAAATGCTATATTGCGTGCTCAAATTTCGATGGGAAAGGTAAATTAGATGAAATTACACAAGCTTTTATTAACTCTGTCTGCCACCAGTTTGATGCTGGCCTGCTCAGGTAAAACCGATAGCATGGATAAAGCCGCAGACATGGCCAGCGATGTGGCCAAATCCGATGCCGTGCAAGACGTGGCAAAAGACATGCTTGATAAAGCCATGAGCAAAGACCCGGCCAGCATGCAAAGTGGTATCGATACGGCTGGATTTGATACCTCGGTACGCGTCCAGGACGATTTTTACGAGCACGTTAATGGTACCTGGTTGAAGAACACCGAAATTCCGGCGGATAAATCCAATTACAGTCTGTTTGCCAAATTGGCGGATGAAGCTGAAGTCAATATTCGCAACATTATTGAAGAAGTCAGTAAAAAAACGGATGCCAAGCCTGGATCAGCCGCACAAAAAGTTCGTGATTATTACAACACTTATTTGAGTCAAGCCGAGAGTGAAAGCAATCGCCTGGATTTTCTGAAATCAGACTTTGAGAAAATCAATGCGGTACAAAGCACTGATGACTTGTATCGTCTCTTTGGGGAATTTTCCAAGGTCAACGTCGACAATCCAGTTGGTGGCTACATTTATTCCGATGCCAAAGACCCGAATACTAATGTGGTGTACATTACCCAGGCTGGCCTCACCTTGCCCGATCGGGATTATTATCTGCAAGACAAAGAAAATTTTGCCAAAGGTCGCGAGTTATTCAAGGCGTATGTAAACAATATCTATGGCCTGACCGCTTGGGAAAATGGTGCACAAGCCGCAGAACGCTTACTGGCTTTGCAAACCAAGATTGCCGAATTGCAATGGACCAAGGAAGACAATCGCAATCCGGTTAAAACCTATAACCCGATGGACATGGCAGGACTTGCAGCATTGGCACCTGGCATTAACTGGAACGTCTTGATGCAAGCCAGTGGTATTCCTGCGCAGGATAAATACATCGTTTCTCAACCCGACTTTTTCACCGGTATCGGTGAACTCATTCAGGACACATCCCTGGATGACTGGAAAGAATACTTGCGTTTCAATTTGGTAGACAGTTATACCAGTGGCTTGGGTAAAGCCTATACCGATGCCAGTTTCAATTTCTACAGCAAAGGTCTGCAAGGTACACCGGAACAGCGTCCATTGTGGAAACGCGCGGTGAGCGCCACCCAAGGTACCCTGGGTGAAGTTCTTGGTCAGCTTTATGTGGAAAAACATTTTCAACCAGAAGCCAAAGAACGCATGGTTGGCCTGGTCGAGAATCTGAAAAAAGCATATGCGGCATCCATCAAAGAACTGGACTGGATGAGCGAAGCAACCAAACAACAAGCCCTGGTGAAACTGGACGGTTTCCGTACCAAGATCGGTTACCCGGATAAATGGCGTGATTACTCCAAGCTCGAAGTGCTTGATGGCGATCTGATGCAAAACATCAAAAATGCCCGTTTGTTTGGTACCCAACAACAGCTGGATAAACTTGGCAAGCCAGTGGACAAAGAAGAATGGTTCATGAATCCACAGACCGTGAATGCCTATTACAATCCGGTCTGGAACGAGATCGTATTCCCGGCTGCCATTCTGCAGCCGCCATTCTTTAATCTTGCTGCCGAAGATGCCGTCAACTATGGTGGCATCGGTGCAGTGATTGGACATGAGATCGGACATGGCTTTGATGATTCTGGTCGTAGATACGATGGTGACGGCAATTTACGCGACTGGTGGACAGCTGAAGACGCAGAAAAATTTGATGTGCGTAAAAACAAACTCGCGGCCCAATACGACAGCTATGTAGCGATCGATGATCTGCATGTTAACGGGCAGTTCACTTCGGGTGAGAACATCGGTGACCTCGGTGGCTTGTCAATTGCCTACAAGGCTTACAAAATGTCACTGGACGGTAAACCAGGCCCGGTTATTGACAACATGAGTGCAGAGCAACGTTTGTTCTATGGATGGGCACAAGTTTGGCGTCGTTTATATCGCGATGCAGAACTCAAACGCCGTATTACCACCGACCCGCATTCGCCGGCGCGTTTCCGTGGTAATGGGGCCGTTGTGAACATCGAAGGTTTTTACAAGGCCTTTGACGTTAAAGAAGGTGATGGCATGTATTTACCGCCAGAGGAACGCGTTAAGATCTGGTAGGTCAGTAATCCTGACTTTTCAAAGCCGCCTCGGTAAATTGCCGGGGCGGTTTTTTTTGTGCACGAAATATGTTTGTACCGGGTAATAGTTCAGCTTTGATTCAGGTCAAAATATTAAGCTGAATATATGTTAATCTACTAATCCATTAACGAGGTGAGTGCGCATGAAAAACCTAAACAAGATTGTCGTGGCTTTTATCGCATCTATGCTTCTGGGCGCTTGCGGTACCACGTCACCGACCGAACCGGATGAGAAATATCTTTTCCCTGAACTCGAACAGGTAGACAGAATATCCAGCTATAAAATTGATGGCTGGGGTGATATTGATAGACAGAGTCTGTTTGTTACTGTCTCGCCCAGCAAGTCTTATCTGATCATTCTAAAAAGACCGAATTATGATCTCCCATACGCTTACGGCATCAAGTTCAATCAACGGTCGAGTTCGATCTATGCCAAATTTGACAGTATTAATATCATCATGCCGTCCAGTGAGCTGGATCCGATACCTGCCTACATTGAACGTATCTACAAACTTGAAAATCGCGAACAAAAGAAAATGGTTAGAGCGCGTATCAAGGGTGAGGAATATGTTCCACCTCAAACTGACGAACAAGAGTCGTAATAATTATGCCGCATGAAAAGATCAAATCCGCATTGCTAAAGGTTCAGGCCGAGCTCAGTCGTGCCAAACTTGAGGCCGACACTGAACACGATGCCTTATGCACCGATGATGTAAACGCAGGCGAAGACCCAGAATTAACCGAACTCCTCGCCAATGTGGCTGATGAGATCGATGAATACTTGTCTGGCTCACAACAAGCGGGATCGAATAAACACGGATTTGCCCACCGCCTGGAAGAGATTGCGACCGACTTCTCGGTGGAGCATCCCAAACTGGATGCGGTTTTGCTGGAGATCCGTAAAATTCTTTTGGGTATCGGGGCTTAACCCTCACCCACAGGGAGTGGGAGTTATTTCTAATTTCCTACAAAAGTCCTCTCTCTCTGGGAGAGGATACAGGTGAGGGTCCCAAGCCAACCATGCAGATCAACTTCTCTCCCGCAATCCAACAATAATTTAAAATGTAATTTCATGCTAAAGTCTTGACATGAATTACACCATTCGTTTTGCCACGCCCGCCGACGGCGATCAGCTGTATGCCATGCTGCCGCGGCTTGCGGCTTTTCAACTTCCAAAGAATCGCAAACCCGAAGACACTTTCTCGGGTGATGCCAAAATGTTACGCAAGTGGATAGAGGTTCAAGAATCGGATTGTTTTGTGCATGTTGCCGTTGATGAAAATGGTAATATCCTCGGCTGGTCCTATGTGCGTATCCAGCCGGAATTCATGGGTTATTCGCCGGGATCTCATCTGGAAGTAATTCTGGTCGATGAGAACGCATCCGGGCAAGGCATTGGGCAAGCACTTCTAAACATCTCGCAAGCAGAAGCCATAAATCGTGGGGCACGAAGCATGACTCTGCATGTTTGGGAAAATAATAAACGCGCACAAGTTTTGTATGAGAAGAACGGCTTCGAGAAAGAAATTCTTCGCTATGTAAAGTGGTTTGTTTAACTCGAGTGATTAACCATGTTTAATTTTTTCAAAAAAAAGCCCATAGCCCCCATCCCGCTTGAACAGCAATTAGAGACGCTCGCAAGTTTGGGCGTCACTTTCGAACCGGGTATCACTATTGAGGATCTTTTGTATTCTTTCCCGCGTGAAGAATATGAAAAAGATCCTTATGACATGGTTTTGAGCATGCTGGGATCTGAGGTAGAAAGCGAACCCTGGGGTCGTGCGTTCTCTAGCAATGTCTGGAACTGCGATTTCGAAAGAATTTATGACCATGGCGACTACGTTGAGATCGTCGAAAAATTATCTACGCTCGCTGGGATGTCTGACTCGGTAAGCGAACTTGAAGACCATATTGATTTCGACAAGGATAATGCCTGGCTTAAATTCAAGATCAATGGCAATGAAAAGCACTACAAGATAAAAATTAATAATGACTGGATAGACCCGGATGTGATGACTGCCCTCTTGGCGGATTTTGAAAACGGCGAAAATCAATTTTATGAAATTAACCTGGGACAAGCTTCTTTGTATTTTTATTTCAACCCGGAACAATTTGAAGCGCTAAAGAAGCTCTCCAAGCGCAAGATGTCTCGTAGCCGCTCCTCGATAGACGATGCTTAAATTCATCTTCTCATGGAAGGGATTGCGGGTTTTTATTCTGTTGATCATTTTGATGCTGGTCTGGAGCCACACACAAAAACAACAGCGTCTCACCACAACCTGGAACACCCAACTCGATGTTGTACTTTACCCGATCAATGCCGATGACTCTGTAGCAACGACCAAACATATCGATGGCTTTGAAGACCAACACATCGAACCTGTAACCCGCTTTATATCCCGGCAATCACAAGTCTATAAGTTATGGAATGACAAACCGGTGAAGATCACTCTGGATAAGTCTATTACGGAAAAACCCCCTCTGCCACCGGCAAACGGTTCGATCCTGAAAACCATGCTGTGGTCACTAAAGTTTCGCTGGTGGTCTAATCAACACAAGGCCGATGACGATCATCTCACCCGCATTCGCTTATACGTTATGTTCTATGACCCGAAAGATTTCAATCGTTTGCCACATTCGACCGGATTACAAAAAGGCTTACTCGGTATTGTGCACGCTTTTGCGGATAAATCCTATAATACCCAGAACAATGTCATCACTGTGCACGAATTGCTGCACACTCTGGGCGCGACCGATAAATACGATTTACAAAGCGGGCAACCTGTTTTTCCGCATGGTTATGCAGACCCAGAAATCACACCATTGCTTCCACAGAAAAGGGCCGAGATCATGGGCGGCAGGATTCCTGTAACTAAAACGAAGTCTGACATGCCGGATTCGTTTGCATCAATAATTATCGGGGAATTAACAGCCAAAGAAATTGGCTGGATTGACCAGTCTATAGTTATCTACTAGTTAAATCCACAAATATCTGAAAAATGGTAAATCGGAAATTTCTTTCCGTTCAGAAAATTCAATATATCCGATTGAAACATTGACTTAATAATTTACTGAATGTAAATTCTTTCGCAAAAATAAAATAATACTTCATTTATGGATAAATATAGATAGAAAACTTGGTTTAATCGTTTGTGAAATTATGGAGATTAACATTGACAAAAAATTATTATTTAGCATTAATTTGCTTGCTGCTCACCACTCTTTTAACATTTACCTCACACATTTATGCAGAAAGCTCGCCCGATGAAGTATCATCGGCAAACGACGGCGTTTGTGATGTATTAAAGGTAGATGGTGTCACCAAAGGACTTTACGGACTTTGTATCGCTTTCTGTGAAGCACAAGAACATACCAGTATACTGGTACCCATCACCGAACAAGACTATGCAGATCTTAAAGCTGCAAAGCCTTCCGGTAAAATATTGGCAAACTACAACAGAAAAAAAGCTGAATCTGATCCTAATATGCCCTGCATCAAGATCGATGAGCCATGTATTTGTTGGTCACAAGAACAAATAAATACCATTGACGGGGTTATGTTTAATGGTTCACTTGCTACCGGGGCTGAACCATGTGACGACGGATCATCCGAAGATAACGCGTATATTACAGAATCTATCGAGTCTACGACGATTTGGTCAATTGCCCAGATTTACCTTAATGAGTCAACCACATATTGCCGATTCCATGAGGCTGGAAATCGTTCTCAAGATATAACTGTGAGTTATCAATCAATATTAAAGACAACTCCTGCACAGCATGCAACCTGTAGAACAAGCATTCGAAATCACCAGGCTGCATCAGGTCTGTGTCAATAACGCAAGAATTAATATTAAACAGATAATAACGGCCAGAGTATTTACTCTGGCCATTTGTATATTCTTGACTTTGTGACTTTGGCAAGAGTGATTTGTCTCTTGCATTGCAATCAGAACAGTAACGCCACATCCCGGATCACATCCAACAAGTAATCAACATGTTCTTGTTGTTTACGGTGATTAACCAAACAAGCCCGTATGACTGTTTTTCCATAAAGCTGTGAACCGGTGATAAACACGCGACCGTCCTTTTCCAATTCATTCAGCAGGTCTTGATTGAGTTGATTCAACTCTTCTTCTGACTTGGACCCTTCTCCAACAAACTGAAAACACACCGCGGATAATTCAGGTTGATTGAACAATTCTAAATCGGATGCAGACTCGACCTGTTGCGCGAGATATTTGCTCAGGTCGATATCTTTCTGGATCATGTCACGAAATGCTTGTGCGCCATAGGCTTTAAAGCTCATCCAGACTTTAAAGGCCTTGGCATTACGGGAAAGCTGAAAATAATGTTCATTAAAATCAAAGCGCCCGTCCGATTTTTTGTCCAAAGCCAAATAGGAAGCGCGTTTGTAATAAGACCGATTGAGTTGTTCCCAGTTCTTCACCAGGGTACAGCCCGCTTCAAACGGTTGGTACATCCATTTGTGAAAATCGACAGCCACCGAATCGGCTCTATCCAGACCTTTAAAACGCTGCTTTAATGAGGGCAAACTGGCCGCCAGTCCTCCGTAAGCACCGTCGATATGGAACCAGAGCTGATGTTGTGCGGCGATGTCGGCAATGGCTTGCAGATCATCAATGGCCCCGGTATTCACCGTACCCGCGTTCCCGATGACACAAAACGGCACAAAACCGTTTTGTTTATCCAGTTCGATCTGTCGGGACAAACTTTGAATATCCAGGGTGAAATCGTCATTACAGGCAAGTTTGCGGTAATTGTCTGTGCCGATCCCGAGTAATTCGAGACTTTTGTCCACACAACCGTGGGTTTCATTAGAGCCATACACAATAAAGGGTTTATGTCCGAAAAGCCCGGTTTCACGTATTTTGTATTGTTCGAAAAACATGTTACGTGCCACGGTTAAGCCGGTAAGATTGGCCGCCGAGCCGCCACTGACCAATACTCCGCCGATCTCTTGTTCATCATCGCGTCGGTAGTGAATAAAGTCTGCACCCCATTGCACAACGCGTTTTTCAATTTCGCTCATCGCCGGCGCCAGGTGCCACTTTGCCGCATTCTGATTAATGCTGGCGGCAAGTAATTCGGCAATGGTTGAAACCTGGGTACCGCCGGCATTGACGTATCCATACATGTGCGGGCCCATGTTCATGGTCGCACTTTGCAGCACTTTTTCCTGTGTTTCCTGCAACAGATCGGCGAATGGCATACCCTGTTGCGGCATGCTTTCATCAAACCAGGATGCGACCAGTGACGGGCTATTATTCGGATAGCCGGGTTTATCGTACATCGAGGCATATTGCTGCATAACCAGCTGACAAGCCTGCTCCAGCGCCTGATCGAATTCCTGACTGGTGAAATCAAGATCTTTCATATCAAGTATCTAGATAACTGTCTCGAAAAATAAATTTATGTACTTGCCTCAGGGCTTTACAAAAAGTGGTGCGTTGGCGTAGCCCACTTTGCCCTTGCCATCGTAAATGTACACAAACAATCGATAATCGCCGGTTTTTTCCGGCACCACAAAGGCAAGTTTGCCTTGCTGGCAATTACTTTCTTTCTCATTTATTGCAAAAGCCACTTCCTCCGGCTCTTTTTCAAATGCCCCGCCGTCACTGCGTTCATCGACTTCTTTCATGATCACCCAGTTACAGGTAACCGGATCACCATCGGGTTCATTATGTTTAACCAGTGCAAGACTGTTTTGACCTGGCTTTAAATAAATATTCTGTTCAGGCAGGATGCCATTGATGTTGATCGCATGAACCTGTGGGGCACGGTTTGCGGGGTATTCTCCAGTCCAGTATTTGGTGAGCTCGTCAATACGCTCGGTCTGGCTACCATCTTTGTGAAACATGCTATACCAGGTTGGAGTGCGTTCCTGTTTTTGCCCCCACAAGAAGGCAAATGTGCCAATATTCTTGCCACCCTTATTGCCGTGCAAACCGGTGCGGATACGCTCGGCCATACCGGCAGCCGCCACTGAACTGGGTTCTTCAATCTCGCGCCCCCAGGCAGTCGGTGGCCTTTCCCAATGTCCGACCGGACCGAATTCAGTCACCATAAAAGGCTTATCGATATTTAAATTTGCATAGGCTGTATTAACCCCGGCAACATCGGCATAAACTTGCACCGAAATAAAATCTACTTGTGGGGTGTATTGCATGGCCGTGTGAATGTGTTCGGGAATAACACCAGCAAAAGAATAAGTTACCGGATGATTCGGATCGACTGCATGCACATAATCGATCATGTCCGAAAGGGCCTCATACACTTTAGGATTCACCATTTTTAAACCGCCTTTTTCATCAAGCAACAGGTTCGGTTCGTTTCCGATTACCCAGGCTAAAAGATTAGGGTGGTTTTTGTATTTTTGTATGACCTGTTTGAAATCTGCAAATTGTTTTGCAACAGCCGCCTCATTATTGTAATCAAAACCATGTAATTCCTTCTGCAGATCAAATCCCATGGCAACCATTAAGCCGTGCTTTTTGGCCGCAGCGAGTTCAAGGTCAGCGTATTGACTGCTCCAGGTACGAAATGTATTACCGCCGGTTTGCTTAAGTGCCTCAAAATCATGCCCCTCGGGGTAATTCAAGCCAACACCTTTTACCTGATACGGTTTGCCATTCACAGTTAATTGATAGGCTGTAGCATTCTTGACGATTTTCACCACAGAAGCGGTTTGTGTCGCTGAATGCGTACCGACCACGGACTCATTCGTCATTACATTGCCTGCACAAGCAATGCAAAGAAACGGTACTGTCAGTACCCAAAAACGTAAATTGGCTTTCATCATTTTCAAGATTCTCCTCTAGACACATTAAACCCCTCTCACCATCAATTAACGGCCAGCATAAAAAAGGGCTATTCGAAAATAGCCCTTGTATTGTATTTGAGTTACGCTTTGAATGTGAGAGATTTAGCCAAATTCAGTGTTAAGTTTTACTGAAATCCGAACAAGTGGTTTCAGACTTTTGGTGATGTTTTTTACCCAACACCCGAACGGTCACATCTTCAGCCTCTTTCACCATAACAAATTCCTGCTGCCCGACATCGGCAAAATCCACCTGAATATGCATTGCCAGAACCTTTGCCATTAATACCGGACGAAACGCTTTTGTTGCCCGCATGGAAAAGGATTTCACATAGGGATTAATTTTGGCAATAGTCATAGTACCGAGCAGGTTACGCATAATTTTTGCGTCTTTTGCATCCTCGGCCTGAGGTTTGAAATTGTAAACGTAGTCTGTATCAGTCTCGCTTAATAATTTCCAGCTGTCCGGGTCAGCCAGATCGACCATTTGGAAGGAACGGGAATTCTCAGAGTCGTCTTTATCTGTCTCGGGCTTTTCAGATTCGGAATGTTTGCTTTTTACAAAATCTGCCGACTCTTCCTCAGTAGGCGCCACCCCATTGATAGAAACAAGACTCCAGGGATTTTCCAGGCCAGGGTCATGCTGCTCGACCGTGATCTTGTCATTCTCTTGTCGGGTACAACGATAAAACCAACTGTCTTGCTCGATATCACTCATCGCCTCAAACGCCTGTTGCACTACGCTGGGCACTTCGGCATGTAAAGATGAAACCTGAAAAATCAAACCAATAAAAATCAGAATAAATTTACTACGCATGATCGTCCTTTTGTGAATGCCAAATGCTGAGCTAAGACTCGCGGCAAATAATAAGGCTAGTTGAAGAGGACACTCAATTAGGCTTGAGGTTCCTGAGTAATGAGAGTCAAAATTCTAATTCTGATATGCCAATACTATTCGCCACTGGCAAATAGATTCTGTAGAGCCGCTTCCAGATTGATTTCCGAGCCGCCAGAAAATCCGGCATGTTTTCCCAACAGCTCGCCTTTGCGCCCGTAAATAAACGAGTACGGAAGTCCAGGCACGCCGTATTCACTGCCAATTTGTACCAATGGGTCGTAAATTATTTTGATATCGGCAGGAAATTTTTTCAGGAAAGTTTGGGTGTCTTCCGGACTTTCACCGAAGTTGACGGCAAGAAACACAATATCGTCAGGATATTTTTTTTGCATTTTATCCATCCAGGGAAAGGTCTGTTGACAGGGCTTGCACCAGGAAGCCCAAAAATCCAGGTACACAACCTTACCGCGGTATTGTTCGAGATTCAGTATGGCTTGTGCCGCTGTGAGTTCGGGTGCAGGTGCTACAGGCGTCGGGGCTTTAGTCTCGGACCTGACGGATACCGAAACCGCATTGTCATGTTTTGCAGGACGCACATCACTCGCAAGGGTGTCGCGGGAAGTTTGATCAGAAACGTCGGCAACTTCAGTCACTGTCATAGTTTCTTGCGCACTGGTCATAGCGGAATCCTGCGAGGGAGAACTGATGGTTATCTGGGTGGACGCATCTTCTTTGGCACAGGCTGAAAACTGCAACAGCAAACCCAGCAAAGCACCACAGAGTTGATATGGGAACTTGGAAAATTTCATAGATTTTAATTTACAGGGATAACATCTAACAGGAACTCAAATCAGTCTGGAATATTACCTTCATGCACCAGAGTTTCTGCAAAATTTTGTTGCACAAAATGTGAAATGATTTTAACCAGGCGAATCGACGCCGCGTGTTTGGTGGTTTTGGCAATCACTTCATCGCCGCCCGGCCAAAAAACATGTAATTCGGTTTCATCTTTGCCAAAGGTTCGCCCATTACCCACCAGATTCGCCACGATCAGGTCGAGATTCTTGCGCGCCAGTTTATCGCGTGCGTTTTCAAGCAGATTTTCTGTTTCTGCAGCAAAGCCTATACATACGGGGCGTGGATGCTGGGCAGCAACACTGGCCAAAATATCCGGATTGCGCTCCATGGTCACCACTAGGGAATCACTGTTGTCTGAACTCTTTTTGATCTTCTGATCCTGTCGCTGGGCAGGACGATAATCGGCAACTGCGGCTGTGCCAATAAAAATATCGCACTCGTCCAGGGCTTCCATGACTTTTTCATACATGTCGACGGCACTCATCACATCAATGCGTTTGACATCGTGCGGAGTTGGCAAACTAACCGGACCGGCGATCAAGGTCACAATGGCGCCCTGGGCCTGAGCTGCGGATGCGAGGGCAAAGCCCATTTTTCCGCTACTATGATTACTTAAAAAACGTACCGGATCGATCGCTTCTCGCGTTGGCCCTGCTGTAATGACAATATGCTTGCCTACCAATGGTCCGGCAAATCGTAAAGAGCGGGTTTCTTCCAAGTCTGTAGACAGTTCTTTGACCACAACATCCACAATGTCTTCCGGCTCAAGCATTCGTCCCAAGCCGGTTTCGCCGCAGGCCTGATCACCGGAGTCTGGCCCCAGGATATGCACATCGCGGTTTTTGAGTAATTCGAGATTATCCTGAGTGGCATCATTGGACCACATTAAGCGATTCATCGCCGGTGCAAGCATGATATTGGCGTCTGTGGCCAAACAAAGGGTCGTTAACAGATCATTGGCAAAACCGTGTGCCAGTCGCGCCATCAGATCGGCGGTGGCCGGAGCGATCAGGATCAGGTCGGCCCAGCGTGCAAGCTCAATATGACCCATGGAGGCCTCGGCCGCCTCGTCCCAGAGATCATCGCGCACCGGATTGCCCGACACCGCTTGTAAGGCCGTGGGGGTTACGAATTGGTGGGCTGAATGAGTCATGACAACTTGTACTTCGGCGCCCAGCTTGGTCAATAAGCGGATTAGTGCCGGAGCCTTATAAGCTGCGATACCACCACTTATGCCCAAGAGAATTCTTTTGTCGGTTAATTGCATACCTTATCCTAACAGGCTGATTCTATGAATTACAGAATCAAACACTTGAGTAGGGATTATCTTACAACAATCCGGCCTGTCGCCCGACTTTTTCAAGACTTTCTTTGCGTTAATATTGACTCGCAATGGAATGCACAACTACTTATTCACGGAGGAATACTCATGAGTATCAAACACTGGCCTGCGGCCGAACGGCCTCGCGAAAAACTGTTACAGCTTGGCGCTGGTAATTTAAGCGACGCTGAACTCCTGGCCATCTTTTTAAGAACCGGTACCCGCGGGCGAACCGCTGTTGACTTGGCGCGAGAACTTTTATTACATTTTGGCGACTTGCGTAAGCTCTTGACCGCCAATTCCAAAGAGTTTTGTGAAGCCTACGGATTGGGCATTGCCAAGTTCGTGCAGTTACAAGCCATGCTGGAACTCACCAAGCGTCATTATCAGGTTCAGTTACAACGCAGTGACCCGCTCACGGATCCGCAACTGACGCGACATTATTTATTGCATTGTTTGCGTGACGAACCCATCGAAAAGTTTGCCGCCTTGCTGCTGGATAATCGTCATCGGGTGATTGAATACATCACGCTGGCGTCTGGCACACTCAATCAGGCTTCAGTGCATCCCAGAGAAGTGGTACGCACAGCTCTGGAGAAACACGCCGCTGCGATCATCTTTGCCCACAACCACCCATCCGGGATTGCCGAGCCCAGTGCTGCGGATAAGCGTCTGACCAATCGTCTCAAGGATGCCCTCGCGCTGGTGGACATAAGAGTTTTGGATCATTTCGTGATCGGCGATGGCGAGGTTACCTCGTTTGCCGAACGGGGACTGCTTTAGACAAGAATTTATTGCGATTTCAGTATTGCATTGCAATGTTTCAGCCAGAATGCCGCATGTATGGTTTTCTCGGTATACAATTGTCTACCAAGACCTGGTCATGAAGCAGACAAATAAAACATTGTGGACATTCATCATTTTCTAATCCTGTGCATTATCTTTTTAGCTGCAGCGGTGATCGCGGTACCGCTTTTCAGATTTCTGGGACTGGGAGCAGTTCTTGGTTATCTTGTGGCCGGTATGGTTATCGGGCCCTGGGGACTGAGTCTGGTTGAGGATGTAGAAACTGTACTGCATTTTTCCGAATTTGGTGTAGTGCTGCTGTTGTTTGTGATCGGCCTTGAGTTGCAACCGTCGCGACTGCGCGTATTTCGTGCAAATATTCTGCGTGCGGGCACCATGCAAATGGCTCTGACCACATTGATCCTGTTCCTGATCATGTTTTTTGGCTTCAAATTAACACCTTTGGTCGCCACACTAATTGCTTTTTCACTCGCCTTGTCTTCCACTGCTTTTGCCCTGCAAACTCTGGCCGAAAAAAAACAGCTCACTACATCATACGGACGACAATCCTTTGCGATATTGCTATTTCAGGATCTCGCCGTAATTCCGGCTTTGGCCATCATTCCGGCCCTGGCAGGCGCCCAAGAGCTGAGCCTTGCAGCGAGTCTGCCAAAAATTCTGATCAACACCGCCGCTGTTATTGTTGTGATCATTGCGAGCCGTTTTTTGTTAAATCCCGTATTGAAAATAATTGCACATTCGAATGCACGCGAAGTGTTTACCGCAGCGACCTTGTTACTGGTTTTCAGTGCGGCGATCATATTCGAAAGTTTTGGCATGTCTATGGCACTGGGTGCTTTCCTGGCAGGCGTTATGCTGGCCGATTCGGAATACCGTCACGCTCTGGAAGCTGATATAGAACCTTTCAAAGGAATTTTGCTTGGATTATTTTTTATGGCTGTTGGCATGTCTGTTAATGCCGGTCTGATCATGTCCAAACCCGTCTTTATTTTTGGACTTGCACTAAGCTTGATGTTGATAAAATTTGGCGTATTACAAGCTGTGGGGTATGGCGCGCGACTTAGCCAGGATGCCCGATTCCGCCTTGCACTTGTGATGCCACAAGGTGGTGAGTTTGCCTTCGTTCTGATGACTGTGGCTGTCGCTTCTGGCGTGATCGAGCGTCAGCTCAGTGATCTTGTGATTGCCGTAGTAAGCATTTCCATGTTGCTATCGCCCCTGTTCTATGCCGCCTTTGAGAAATTACCTAAACGCGCCAATAGTATGCCAGAGGCGGATGTTATCGAAGCGGAAACCAGGCATGTGATCATTGCCGGATTTGGGCGCTTCGGACAGGTAGTGGCGCGTATTCTTGCCGTTGAAAAAATCCCCTTCACCGCGCTTGAAAAAGATCCACAACAAATAAAGATCTTGCGTAAATACGGAAACAAGATCTACTATGGCGATGTTTTGCGCCCCGACCTGCTGCGCGCTGCCAGAGCTGGCGAAGCAAGAGCGATCGTGTTGGCCATTGATGACCCGGAGGAGTCCCTGCATGCCGCCGGAGTAATTCGCAAGCATTTTCCAGAAATCCCTATTCTTGCACGTGCGCGTAATCGTCAACACGCATTACGTTTGCTCGACCTCAACATCAAGATCGTGATCCGTGAAACGCTAGAGAGTAGTTTGCTGTTAACCGAACACCTGCTTGAGGAGCTCGGGTACGAGGAAACCGATGCTATCCATGTGGTCAAGCTGTTTAAAGAACACGATGCCGAACTGCTTTTACGACAGCATGCAATCCATAACGACGAGCAGGCCATGATCCAGTCGATCAGTGAAGCACGAGAAGAGCTGCAACGCCTGTTTGATGCCGACCGTAATGGAAAAAACTGAGAATAACACTGCAATAGATAATGCTAGCAATCATCAGACACCCAGCAAGCATAAGCTACAGGATATTCAATGAGCAACAATGATTCCAACAACATTCGCCCCGATCTTGCCGAGTTTAACCAACGGGAAAGTTTCATTAGCGATGCTGCCCGTGAAAAAGCTGTGGCCAAACGCCATGCGCTTGGCTTACGCACAGCGCGTGAAAACGTGCATGATCTTTTAGATGATGACAGCATGAATGAATACGGCGCACTGGCGGTAGCGGCGCAACGGGGGCGTAAAAGTCATGAAGAGCTGATCGAGAATACTCCGGCCGATGGCATTATTACCGCGGTTGGTACGGTCAATGCACACGAATTTGGTGACAAACGGGCGCGTTGTGCCGTGCTTGCCTACGACTACACGGTTTTGGCTGGCACCCAGGGTTTCTTTAATCATAAAAAGACCGATCGCTTGTTAAAGATCGCCTCGGATAATGAGCTGCCCGTGATCTTTTACACTGAAGGTGGTGGCGGACGTCCTGGAGATGTGGACGCTGACCGCATTAATGTGAGTGGTTTGGGTGTGCCTACTTTTGCCCAATGGGCCGCCATGAATGGAAAAGCGCCACGCATTGCCATCAATGCTGGCCGTTGTTTTGCCGGCAACGCCGTGCTGTTTGGATTGGCCGACATCACGATCGCAACAAAAACTTCCAATATCGGTCTTGCAGGCCCGGCCATGATTGAAGGGGGTGGTCTTGGTTCTTTCAAACCCGAGGAGATCGGCCCGGCCGACGTTCAACACAGTAATGGTGTGATCGATATTCTGGTTGCAGACGAGGCTGAAGCGACTCAAGTCGCAAAAAAAGTGTTGGGGTATTTTCAAGGTGATTTAAACAACTGGGAATGCACCGATCAAGACCTGTTGCGTGATGCGGTTCCGGAGAATCGGCGCATGGCTTACAAGATGCGCAAGCTGATCGAATTACTTGCCGATACAAATTCGGTTCAAGAGTTACGTTTACATTACGGTAAAGGAATTTTGACTTGTTTGGTGCGAATTCGGGGTCAAGCTTTTGGCTTGATCGCAAATAATCCCAGACATCTGGGTGGCGCGATCGATTCGGAGTCTGCTGAAAAGGCCGCACGCTTCTTACAACTATGTGATGCTTACGCACTGCCGGTGATCTCCTTATGTGATACCCCCGGATTCATGGTCGGACCAGACAGTGAGAAAACCGCTTCTGTGCGACGCGGGTCGCGCTTGCTGGCGGTTGCGGCCAATTTACAGGTGCCGGTTATCGCGGTGGTCACCCGCAAAGCTTATGGACTGGGGGCGCAAGCCATGGTGGGCGGCAGTTTTCAACAACCGGCGGCAATTGCCAGTTGGCCTAGCGGAGAATTTGGTGCCATGGGTCTGGAAGGTGCGGTCAGTCTGGGATTCAAAAAAGAACTTGCAGCGATCGATGACCCGGATGAACGTGAAGCCGTCTTCAATAAAATGGTGGCCAAAGCCTATCAACGCGGCAAAGCCATATCCATTGCCGAATATACCGAGGTCGATGCGGTGATTGACCCAAAAGACACCCGCGGCTGGATACTGCGAACTCTGAATGCCTGCAAAACACCGTCTCGCAATACGCGCCGCTTCGTGGATATTTGGTGAATGTTAGCGCTGGATAGTTGACCCTGAAAATTTACCGGATATGCGTCTAATCCTTGCCAAAATTGCTTTAAACGAGTATATTTCCCGCCCTTGCGCTGCTTTTTAGCGGCTTTTTTGTATGTCCTGCGGTTTCGGCCAGTGCGACATATCACGCATCAAGTAATTGATTTATATACATTTTTGAGGATAGAGACATGTCTCGAGTCTGCCAAGTTTCGGGCAAACGCCCACAAAGCGGCAACAACGTATCGCACGCAAAAAACCGTACGCGTCGTCGTTTTTTACCAAATTTACAATCCAAACGTTTTTGGCTGGAAAGCGAAGGTCGTTATGTGAAACTGCGTGTTTCTGCATCAGCGATCCGTGACATCGACAAGCTCGGGATCGAGAAAGTCGTTGCTGATCTGCGAGCCAAAGGCCAGAAGGTCTAATCCGGAGAACGACTATGAGCAAGAGTGCAAGAGACAAGATCAGACTGGTTTCATCGGCAGGTACAGGACATTTCTATACCACGATGAAAAGCAAAAAATTACACCCGGAAAAGATGGAAACCAAAAAATATGATCCGGTAGTTCGCAAACACGTGATTTACAAAGAAGCTAAAATCAAGTAAATTGCTGCATAAGCAAGAATGGACAAATAAATAAGAATAAGTAGGCAAACGGAATACAATTCCAATAAATAACTAATAGCTGCAAGTTCTGAACCAATAATAATAAATTGCAGAACTCATTAGCCCGCACGACCTGGTCGTTGCGGGTTTTTTATTGCATAAAATTCTGTGAAATGAACAGTAGAAATCGTTACCATAGAGCCCGATGTCAAATTCCCTTTCAAACCCGGCGTATAAGATAGAGAATGTCAGTCGTTACTTCGGCGAACACGTCGTTGTGAAAGATCTGAATCTGGAAATTTCCACAGGCGAGATCATCGGCCTACTCGGCTTGAATGGCGCGGGCAAATCAACCTGCTTGCAAATGCTCGCGGGCACTCTTGCGCCCTCATTGGGGGAAGTCAGATTGTTTGGCCAGGATCTTTATTCCGGGCCGGCAAGTTTACGTGAACGCATCGGTTACTTACCCGAACAACCACCACTTTACGCGCATCAAAAAGTTGATGAATACCTGAATTTCATCGTAAAACTGTACGCGGTGGATAAACAACAACGCGCCCACAGAATTGCACATTGCAAACAGCAATGCGGTCTACAAGATGTGGGTAAGCGACGCATCGGTAATTTATCCAAGGGCTTTCAGCAACGGCTTGGAATAGCTCAAGCAATTGTGCATCAGCCTGAAATTATCATTCTCGATGAACCAACGGTAGGCCTGGATCCGCAACAGTTAATGCATATGCGAAAAGTGGTGCGCGAGCTGGGCGAGCAGACAACGGTCATCTTTTCCAGTCATATCCTGAGTGAAGTACACGCTGTGGCCGACCGCATTGTGATCTTGCATCAGGGCCATGTGGTGCATGACGGCCCCAACGAAGACAAATCGGATTTGGAAGAATTGTTTTCGCGCATTATTTTTGCCGACAGTACGGCACAAGATCAAAGTGGTGAAGCCGCGTGAATAAAACCTTGTTAATTGCTGCTCAAGAGTGGAAATACCTGATCAAAGCACCGCTGGCCTGGACGGTGTTGGGCGTGGTGACGGCGGTCATGGCCTGGGTATTCTTATCCCAGATCGAAGCCTTTCAACAAATTGCACATGAGTTAATGAATCTGCACAAATCGCCTGGTGTGACCGGATTTGTTGTCACCCCGACCTACTCCACGGCGTCGATCATATTGATGATGATCATCCCAGTCCTGGCCATGAACAGTTTTCAACGCGAACGCCACGACGGGCGCACCATCTTATTAGCGGCAGCGCCTTTGCAAAGCTCACATATTGTTTTGGGTAAATTTTTAGGTCTATGTCTGTTCTTGGCTTTGGTGGTCTTTGTAATCTCGCTGATGCCCTTGAGTTTACGCCTCGGCGCACCGATCGATCTTGTGACCTTGTTGTTGAACGCCCTGGGCCTGTGGTTATTACTGATCAGTTTTGCGGCCATCACTTTGTACCTGGCCTGCATTAGTAAAGAACCGGTGATCACCCTAAGCCTGAGCATTGGCGTATTACTGTTACTGTGGTTAGTCGACTGGAGTTCGCATACGGGTCTGGATGACAATGCCTTTGCGCGCTATCTATCCATCATGAAGCATTACCAGAACTTGCTAAAGGCACGACTCAATAGTATGGACCTGGTGTATTTTGCCAGCTTGATCGGTTTGTTCCTGTTCTTGAGTATTCGCCACCTCGAGCGTGAACGGGAACGCGTCTAATTGCCTATGAACTCCAAGGACAATTATTCTCTGGTCAAGGCCAAACGTCGAGCGCAGCGCCTGCAGCAATTCCTGTTTGTGCTGTTGTTGCTGATAGCATTCGCCTTGCTCGGCTGGCTGGCAATCCTGACCCAGCAGGAAAGTGATCTAAGTCGTGAGCAAAGACATTCAATTACCGACACCAGCATCGAGCTATTGCAAAAAATCTCCGACGAGATAAATGTCATGGCCTTTGTTGGTAAGAATCCGGGGCGTAGAGAAAAAATTCGTGACCTGATCGGGCAATATCAACAACACCACACAAATATTGCACTGGAATTCGTTGACCCGAACCTGCGCCCAGACCTGACACGAGAATACGGCATCCAGCGCGACGGGGAAATTCGTTTAAGTGTGAAACAAGCCGGGCAGGAAAAAGCCCAAAGCGAATTGCTGCGCGAGATCAGCGAAAGCGCACTGAGTAATGCGCTATTGCGTCTGAGTCGCGCCAGTCAACGGCATATCGTGTTTGTGGAAGGTCATGGCGAACGCAATCCTTATGGACTGGGTAATCATGACCTCAAGCAATTCGCAACAGAATTGAGTGACAAAGGGTACGAATTACAACGTCTGGACATATCACAACACCCACAAGTCCCGGATAACACCCGTCTGTTGGTGATCGCCAGCCCGCAGCTGGATTTTTTGCCCACCGAAGTGCAACGCATCACTGACTTTGTGGTGCAAGGCGGTAATTTACTCTGGCTAAGCGACCCGGATGGATTAAAAGGCCTGGATGAATTACTCAACACCCTTGGACTTGGTAGTCCGGCCGGAGTGGTGATTGACCAGGGCACCCAGGAGATCGGTCTGGCCGACGCGAGTTTTGCATTGATCAGTAATTACAATCAACATCCGGCTTTGCTCAATTTCAATTATGTTTCCCTGTTCCCGCAGGCGCGTAGCTATAAACCGCTTTTGCAAGACAGCGTGTGGTCGCAACGCCCTTTTCTAATTACCGCAGAACGCACCTGGTTGGAAACCGAAACCCTGCAAAACACTGTCACCTTTGACCCGGAGCTTGATACCGCAGGCCCCTTGCACCTTGGTTACAGTCTCGAACGAGAACTCGAGCAGGAGAAACAGCAACGCATAATTGTGATCGGGGATGGCGACTTTTTATCGAATCGCTTTTTGAATAACGGTGCGAATTTGCCACTGGGTCTGAACCTGGTCGACTGGCTAAGTGGTGAAGAGAGTTTCCTGAATTTACGTTTTACTGAAACCCCGGATCTGCAGATCAATCTGAGTGAAAAAGCTCTGGGCTGGCTGGGTTTGCTGTTTTTGATCATTCTGCCCGGACTATTCTTTTTGATCGCAATCAGGATCTGGTGGAAGCGACGCAACGCTTGATATTGAGTATGTTTTTAAACCATGCATAAAAATACCCGCTCGAATTTATTCTGGTTTGCTGCTGTGTTGGTACTGGGCATTGCGGCCTTCGGTGTACAGCAACAACAAAACAAAAATCAATCCATCTTTTTACCAATCGATGCACAGCAACTGCAACGCATCGTCATCAACAAAGATCCAGTCATTGAGCTAAAAAAGATTAACAACCACTGGCAAATGCTTGCTCCGCTTAAAGGCAAGGTGAAGGACCAGGCCATGGCAAAGATCCTGGATACCCTGGCGGCACCCTTGTACACAAGCTATGCCATTGAGGAAGTCAGTCTGGAAACCCTTGGTTTGGAGAGACCAAACCTGCGAGTCTTGCTAGATGACGAAGCTTTGGATTTCGGCGCGCTCGCATCCACCCAACAAATGCATTATGTACGCTATCAAGACCGGGTTTATTTGGCCAGCCCGTTTTTGCAAGTACGGTTTAATCAAAGTCCGGAACAATTACTGGATGTAGAAGAAGTGGAAGACGTTGAATAATGCCCGAGTTACCTGAGGTCGAAACAACCCGACGCGGTATCGAACCGCTGATCACCGGCAAACGGGTTAAACAGGTGATCGTACGCACCGATAAACTGCGCTGGCCAATTCCGGGCACACTTGGTCGTGACTTAAAAAACCAATACATAGATTCGGTTGAACGACGTGCCAAGTATATTTTCCTGAATACCGCTGCCGGCAGTGTGATCGTACACCTGGGCATGACCGGTTCCTTGCGAGTTATCGACAGCCGTACCCCGGTACAAAAACACGAACACATTGATGTGCATCTGGAGAATGGACAAGTCTTGCGTTATAAAGACGCCCGCAAATTCGGTGCGTTCTTATGGACCAGGCAGGATCCACATGAGCACAAGCTTATTACGCGCCTGGGTCCGGAACCCTTGTCAAACGACTTTAATGCGGATTATTTATTTACCACAACACGCAAACGCAAAGCCGCCATCAAAACCCACATCATGAACCAACATGTGGTCGTAGGCATAGGCAATATCTATGCCAGCGAAGCCTTGTTCAAGGCAGGGATCAATCCCAACAAAGCGGCACACAAGGTGAGTAAGGAAAAATTAAACTTGTTGGTCAAAACCAGCAAACAAACCCTGCGAGCGGCCATCAAACAAGGCGGCACGACTTTGCAGGATTATCAAAATGCGGACGGTGCCCCGGGATATTTCTCGATAAAATTAAAAGTGTATGGCAAACAGGGCCTACCGTGTCCCGAGTGTGCCAAACCCATTTCTTCCAGAGTGATCGGGCAACGCAACAGTTTTTATTGCACCCATTGTCAGAGCTGATTCCCAGAGCTGAGCACAGAATCGAGCTCAAGCTCGATTACAACGCCGCGTGCATATGCCGGGTTGGATTAACTGCTTTTCCATTACGGCGTATTTCATAATGCACATGTGGCCCGGTGGCTTTGCCGGTTTGTCCGACTTTGGCGATGGTTTGTCCGCGTGTTACACGTTGTCCTTTTTTGACTAGATTACTGGAATTGTGCGCATAGGCCGTGTGTACTCCGTAACCGTGATCGACCACGACCAAATTTCCGTAACCGCCTTTTACCCCCGAGAATACTACCTTACCGTGATTGGTGGCCAGGATTGGTGTACCTATGGGAGCACGCAGATCAATGCCTTTGTGCATGCGTCCCTTGCGTGGGCCATAAGGTGATGAGACAGACACATGCTGCAATGGCCAAATATGGCCCTGAATGGGCATTTGATGATGCCGCTCTTTGTCCAGCTCTGCCTGATATCGCTGTACGGCCCGTTGATCTGGCACCAGCAATTTCATATCGGGTTTAATGCGGGATGGATCTAGCCACGGATTAGAACGACGCAAGAGTTCGAAAGGTATATTTAAATCTGCAGCAATCGATGCCATGCTTTCGCCCGACTTTACTTTGTAATGGGTTTGTGACTGCTGTTGTGTTGCTGAGGGACTGTGTGCACATGCACCAATCAATAACAATACTATCAATAAACTAACAAATTTCTGCATCTGGTTTTTCCACATTATTATCAGGAGTTTATGCTCTATTCTGCCCATCCAGACTGAATTGGAGCTTAATAAGGTGTGGCGAATTGTGAAAATCTATTAAACGGCTGCACTGGGCAATGATCAATTACCTGCCGCGTGATTTATATCTCTCGTGATCTAGTTGTCACGCGATCTGTGGGGCGCTTTTAAATACAGCAACAATGACAAAATAAAAACAAGCAAAGACACGTACATTAGCCATCGCCACATACTGGTGTAGGTTTTTAATATTTGCACTTGTTCAACAAAAATTGTTTCACAGGCTCCATCGCCTGTGTCATCACGCGTGATACTGGTGCCGCGGGTTCCACCGGTATTCAGATTTTGATACTCAACCAGTTTCCCTCGAATCCTGATCTGGTCACCAATGCTTATTTTGCTGATCTTCTTGCGCAGGTACTCATCGGCAGCCACCAGGTGATTATTGGAGAGTTGGGACGGGTTGAAGTTGTCCCAGGCTTGCTGGTCTCTGGTACTAAAGTTACAAGTGAACTGACCATTCCAGAAGTTGAGTTTTGGCAGAGTTTTGGCAACCGCGGTTTCTCCCCATAGCACGCAGTAGTCAGCCACATTCAAATGATCATTCCAGCGTTTGTGTAATCTTGCGTTGCCATCGTGCTGTTTATAAGAAACGATCATCCCGACCAGTTCATAGTCGTATAGTGGCTTAATTTTGTAATCAATCTTGTTCACATTCACCGTGAACTCATTGGGGCTGACTTTTTTTTGTACCGGCTCCTCACTTAACTCGGGTAGGATTTGCATATTTGAAGACAGATCATTCTTTTTCCAGAACCCGATTATTAGAAAAATAAAACTTAGGATTAGCAGTATTTTAATTTTCACTTTTGCTGTTACGCTTTAACTGCTTATAGATCGCTGACCGGATATGCTCATCTCGATTGCTGTCACTTTCCGGTGGCGCAAAAATTTGCGACATGATCACCCCGACAATCTCTTGTTCCGGATCAACCCAATAATGCGTTCCCTCATAACCGCCACCTAGCCACAAACCCGGGATTCCCTTTTCTTCGATGGACAGTTTGCCACTCGTAACCCAAATGTTATAACCGTTATACCCCCACTCGTTATCCAGCTGGGTATGTGGCGATACCATGTCTGCAACCGTCTGTTGCTCAAGTAAGCGGTAGCCATTCAGTGTTCCACGATTCATCAACATACGGATAAAGTCGGCATAGCCGCCAGCTGTTCCCAACATCCCTTCACCACCCAGGTACAACTCATGTGTCGGATCATAATCGGGCAGTGCCGAACTGAAGATATCCAGCTCGCCCTCATTCGCAAATCTTAAACTATCATCGGCACCCGACACTTTTGGCAGTAACTCAACACCATCGGGCAAACCATACTGGAGTCCGTTTATTTTTAATGGCCCTGTTACTCTTTCTTCCACTAGCTGTTTTAAGCTTTTTCCAGTTGCACGTTCGGCAACTATACCTAGCACTGTCGTATTTGTACCATAGTAATCTTTACTGCCAGGTTGCAAGATTAGTGGTAGTTTTGCCATGCGCTGAATAAAATCGTCACTGTTATTCGCCATTGGCAAATTCGCGGCATTAAGTGGCTCGTCTAAGCATGGAATTCCTGTGACTGCATAATAAAAACCGGCCGTATGGTTGATCAGATCAAGTATCGCCATTTGATTTTGAGTTTCGACCAATTGCAAGGGACAAGCAGTTTGTTTGTCTTCAACTTCCGGTAAAGCCGTACCATTTGCAGAGATTGCAACTTTGAGGGTCTCAAACTCTGGGATATATTTGCTCACCGGATCTTCCAGCTTCAGAACACCATCTTCCACCAGGTCAAGGGCGACTGAAATTGTCACGATCTTGCTCATAGACCAAATACGAATCCAGGTGTCTCCATTAACTTCAGCGTAAGGGATCAGCTCACGATTCACGGCTCCATGCTCATAAACTACATCGCCGTACTTGTCTTCAACGCGAGCGTACAAGAATGGAAATGCACCTGTCTCAATATAGTTATCCAGAACACTGTTAACAGCCAAAGGATCATTTAACTTATGAGTTGCTTGGCTTTGATCGACTCGGGCAGACTGACAGGCAAATAGAAACAACACTAAAGTACATACTGTCAATTGTCTTAGAGTTCTTGTTCTCTGCAACATGTTAATTCCTCGGGAATAAAGTGTATTCGACCCAGTCAAAGTCGGCGAAGTCTTCCGAACTGGATCCATTGCTGCTGGAATAGAGTCCTAAATAGGCTCCTGTGTATCCTTTACTTAAAATTATATCTGCAGATGACTGGGCAAAATCTTGATAAGTTTTACCCCCATCCAGAGAATAGCGATAGGTATTACGCGACTCTTTTGACTCTACTTTAAATACTATTTCACCACGATATTTCGGAAGTTCAGCACTTTGAATGACCTTTCTGGACACTGGATCAGATGATGTATCGGACTTCATGCTACTGGCCGGATCTTCTGGCTGCGCGACAAATAACTGTAAATAAATCTTATTGTTCTGTTGCTTAGTGGTGAAATTGATGTAATTGTCATCTTTTTGAAACAGACTAATGCCGGCTTCGGAGTTGTTTGTCGACGGATTGAAAAGCATGGCCACGGTATATACAAAATCACTTTGTTTTTGCCGTACTCCCAACAAACTTGCTCGACCTCTTTCTGTGATCGAGCCTGACTGAGAAAACAAACGCAAATACCCGGGACTCTCGGACAAGGAATATGTTCTTCGCTCCGGGAATCGTCGAAAATTCCACTCAAGGCCAAGTTTCGATGAATCGAATTCATCACGGAAATTGATATTCGGTTGTTGCCTGGACCCGAATGGCAGCGGATAAGCCTTTTCCAATCGTCCGGATTCTTTGGACACCACAGGCCAATCGTACTTGGGCTCTTTCCACCAAAAAGGTTCGCGCTCCCACTCGACCGGCAACAAATGAGTCTCACGTCCCATGTTCGACATCCGCTGTTCATCATTGCGTTTACCCAAAGCGACCATATACCAGCGTCCATCCCCAAGCTGGATCATATCGGCATGTCCGGTACTGTTGACCCAATAATCGTAAGATAAATGTCGCGAGGTCATGATCGGATTACGCTCGTTGGGAACATAGGGTCCTGTGATGTCGTCACTGACCGCAATCATAACCGCATGATTGAATCCGGTACCGCCCTCGGCAATGAGCAAATAGTATCGTCCATCGTGTTTGTAAAGATGCGGACCTTCTGCCCATGTGCCGCCACATGCGCCACGCCATAAGAAATGCCGTTCACCGGTTAACTCCCAACTTGCCGTATCAATCTCCTGCAACCAGATCTCGCCTTCGCCCGGAAAGGTAGGGTTTTCCGGGCTATGCGTTCCGGCATACCAAACACGCCCGTCGTCATCAAAAAAGATATCCGGATCAATTCCCGGCGCTCCTTCGAGCACCAATGGATCCGACCATGGGCCCTGGATATCGTCAGCAGTGAGGACAAAATTAACGAATTCGGTTTTGGCATTTTTACCCGTTGGCGTATATACATTGGTAGTAATAATGTAAAACCTGTTTTTGCCATTTTCTTTTCTGCAGCGAATAGTCGGCGCATGAATTCCGCCATTGGATTGCACATCAACCAGATTCACTGCACCGGTCACTTGCGATTCACGCTGTAAACCATAAGCAACCAATTCCCAATTAACCAGGTCTTTGCTGCGATGAATGGGCAAGCCGGGATAATATTCAAAACTGGAATTAACAATATAGAAATAATCATCCAGCTGACAAATAGAAGGATCGGGATAGCCGCCTGTGATTATGGGGTTAGTAAAATGAGTATTTGAGCTCAATAGTTTGTCGGGGGTAGCAGAACAAGCCGACAGTGATAGGAATATCGAACAAACGTAAAGTAGCGAGAAAATATTTCGTCTACAAAATCGCATTTTCAGAACGAACTCCCCGGCCCTTGCAAAAACTCGATCTCTTCTTCTGTCGATTCACGTTCCAATATTTCATTGCGATGTGGATAGCGTCCAAAGCGATCTATGATGGCTTTGTGTTTTATCTCGAATTCAAAATTTCCGGTTGATCTGAATAGTTTTTCCGCCTCAACATGCACGACCTTTGACTCACTGTGCATATACGGCATGTACAAAAAGGGTTTTTCGTTATCCGACAGTTCTGTGTCCGTACCAATCGCTACCGCCTCTTGCGCTAGGGCCAGAGCCAGCGGGTCTTGAGCAAAGGCTTTGGGAGTGTCGCGATGAATATTGCGTGAGAACTGGTCAAGCACGATGATCTCAGCCAAGCGTCCTTTGGCGGTTTTACGCCAGTCGAATAATTCGCATTTAGAGGCAGCGATGAGGGTATCGCCAAATCGCTGTTTGATTAAAGTATCAAATTCCGGGTCTTTGACCCAGTGTTGTTTGGGCTCTGTCTCCTTGAACCAGAAATTGAGGATGTCTTTCGCTTTACTCATGCTTGTCATCCTGAACTAGTTTCAGGATGGATGAGAGTGTATTACGACGTCTACCCATCCGCACTTTCCTTGGTTGCCTCCTTGTATTCCAAACCGGTTAATTTTTCATACTTAAAAGCCAGTTCGGAATCAGTTTCAAAATTCAATTCATCCAGGGGAATGCAATCCACCGGACACACTAACTGACATTGTGGCTTGGTGAAATGGCCTTTGCACTCTGTGCACAACTTGGGGTCGATGTGATAGATCTCCGGGCCCATGTAAATGGCATCGTTCGGGCACACAGGCTCGCAGACGTCACAATTAATACATTCATCGGTGATTTTTAAAGACATAATCTAACTCGTCATACCAAGGCTCGACCGCGGTATCTATAAATGTAATGACCTGCACTCAAGCAAAACGTTCCTTAATGGCTTTGGCCACCAAAGGATGCACAAACTTACTGACATCACCGCCGTAAGCCGCTATCTCGCGAACCATACTTGAAGAAAGATACGAATACTCATCCGCAGGCGTCATAAACAGGGTTTCGACATTCTCATCCAGTTGCCGGTTCATGGAGGCCAGTTGAAATTCAAATTCATAATCCGAGACCGCGCGAATGCCACGAATGATCACATTTAAATTGTGTTGTTTAGCAAAATGAATGGTCAGGTTGTCATATCCCAGAACTTTTACGTTGTTGAGACCGGCCAAGATTTCGCTTGCTGAAGCAATGCGTTCATCCTGGGTAAATAAGGGTTTCTTTTTAGGATTATCAGCAATCGCCACCACAATTTCGTCGAACATGCCTGATGCTCTCTCGATCAGGTCAATATGACCGTTGGTAATGGGATCAAAGGTTCCCGGGTACATGGCTCGAATGCCCATAGCAACTCCTAAAATTTTTCTCGTCTGGTTTTAATTGTCTTGTTATTACTATTTCGAACGTTAATCCGGACTCTGGAGGGTGCCCTTTTTGTATCGAAAACAGCTTTCTTGTTTATGTCACGAATCAACCAAGACTAAATGATAACGCACTTGACCGGCGGTTTTTTCACGAATCACTGACCACGCTTCCGGGAGTTCGGGCAAGGTCCCCGACTTTTCGATCTCGATATAGACCCGGGCACCCGGTTTCAGCTTGTTTTGGAGGTGCGGAATAAGCTCGGCAAGATGATTTTTATGAAACGGCGGATCCAGAAAAACCAGATCATAAACAGTCTCACAGTCCAACAAAAAATCCTTGGCTTTTCGAGGGTGCAAAGAAAAACAGGATGCGTCGGCCTTCAGAATTTTCAAATTTTTTTCAATCTGTTGCACACTGGCACGATCAGAATCCACAAAGTCACAATAAGACGCGCCGCGTGACAAGGCCTCAAGCCCTAAGGCACCGGAGCCTGCGAACAGATCCAGACAAACCGATTGCAGGACCTGGTGACCAATCCAGTTAAACAGCGTTTCTCGTACCCGGTCTGGCGTTGGCCGCAATTGCGCATTTGCTGCAAAATCCAGCTTACGACTGCGCCAGGAACCACCAATAATACGCAAACGCTGCTCGCGGGTAGATAGCGATTTACTCATCAAATCAGTGTATAGCAGATTTCCTCATGCGTCCTGGTAAATGTATTGCCATCCGAGTGTCTGTATTGCTTGCATTCGATGAGCAAATCACAGTAATCTAAGCGACTTATAAAAATATTTTGAACAGGGAATTGAATGATTCATAGAATATTAACATCAGGCATTTTGAGCCTCAGCTTGTTACTCGCAGCTTGCAGCAATGTAGACAGTGACGAGTCCACGCTACCGGTAGTTGCCGAAGCTGTTTCAGTCAAGGCGCAATTTCGCCCGGACATTGGCCTGATACCATTTCCAAATGATCTGTACTTTGCCGGATCGACTGACGGTACATTGAACCTGCCCGAGATCGATTCAATCCCTGCGGCTGCAGCACTGAATGCTCTGGATGGTTTTTCAACCAACGCGCCGATGAATATTCGCATGACCGGCAGCATTGATGCCAGTAGCGTTGTGGGTGGCGCCACCGCACATGTGTTTGAAGTGATTACCGACCCTGTCACCACGGCCACAATAGATTTTGTAGGCGCCTTGGTTCCTGGTGTAGATTACAGCGTGGGTACCAATGGCAATGACCTGATCGAGTTCACTTTGCTCAAACCACTAAACCCGAAAAGCGCCTACTTAATGGCTTTGACCAACGGCATTATGGGAAGCAATGGCGTTGCCGTAGAAGCAGACTCGATCTATCAGGACATGAAAGATGCTTTGGCAACGGGTGCTACCTTACCCGACGCCACCCTGGATCAGATAAAGCAATTGGTTGAGGCGCATTTGGGAATTCTTGACGCCTTAGGAGTTACTGCCAGTGATGTTTTGCTCACCACCAGTTTTTCCACCCAATCCACCATGGATGTATTGCAAGCGGTTGCTGCCAATGCCAGTGCACAAGCATCGTCAATCTCGCAAATGTTTGCCGGACCCGGCACGCCATTAACCACCAGCATGGTTAACCCGGCCTTACCCGGTTATGCCGATGTGTATTCCGGTAGTGTGCAAACCGAATATTTCTTAAGTCCTGCCGACCCTTTCAATACACCCTGGCTGGGGGCCGGCGGCAGTAACCTCACCCGCTTTAATCCCTTACCCGAAGGCGCGACCACACTCGATATCCCGGCCTTAGTGACCATACCGAATAGTGATTCTCCGTGGTACCAGGCTTATGTAGCACAATTTAATATGACTCCGGAAGAAGCCGGTTATCAATGGCCGCTGGTGATTTTCCAACACGGTATCACCGGTGATCGCACCAATGCCTTTGGGGTGGTGGATGCCTACGCCGCAGCCGGAGTTGCAGTGATTTCGATCGACCAACCACTACACGGTGTTACCAATCCAAATAATATTTTTTATCAAGCCGGTATCGAACGTACATTCGATATTGACCTGGATGGTGATGGCGAGATCGATCCGTCAGGTTCTTACACAATAAACCTGTCTAACCTTATTGTGGGTCGCGACAATAATCGTCAGGCCTCACTGGATCTGCATTATTTAAGTAAAACCGCACCAAGTATCGATATCAATGGCGATGGCAATCCCGATTTCGACGGCTCACAAATGCACTTTCTGGGTCAATCACTGGGTTCGATTGTCGGAGTGCCATTTCTGGCAATCAATAACGATGTGATCACTGCCACTTTGAGCGTGCCGGGGGGCGGCATTGCTTCCTTGCTGAGAGAGTCGCAGTCATTTGGTCCATCTCTGCAAGCCGGACTGGAAGCGGCCGGTCTACCCGCGGCCTTGTTTGATGATTATTGGCGTAACGCACAGGCCGTTATCGATGCCGCCGACCCCTTGAATTACGCCAGTGAAGCGGCTGCCAATCATCCTGTATTACTACAGAAAGTCACGGGCGACACTGTTGTACCGAATTTCGCGACCGACAAACTGATCGCAGCCATGGGGCTACCGGCTGTGAATACGGTAGGAGCAAACCCCGGCCCATTGGGCGCGGTCAACTTTATTCAGGGAGGACATGGTTCTCTGTTGGTTCCTGTACCAAGTTTTGCGGCCACTGTTGAAATGCAAACCCAGGCGGTGGTATTTGTCACCGGTAACCCGATGGCCAATTTACCCGGCAATGGTCAGGTGATATTGATCCAGGACGAAAGCGTGGTTGAAGTTTCTCCTTAAGTTCTGAAAATTCCATGAAAATAAAGGACGGCCAAAAGCCGTCCTTTTCATTTGCGGTACAATGCTACGCAGCAAATACGCATTAGGCAAACACCGCGTAAAATACAAAACAACTATGACTGATAAACCCGCAACACCCGTCGACGAGCAAGCACAAAACAAACCCGGTTTGTTCAAGCGTCTGCGTGCCAGTCTCAATAGTGGCAATTCCTGGCTCACCACAGACATCGGGGACCTGATGAGTGGCGGTCAGATTGATGAAGACCTGCTCGAAGAACTGGAAATGCGGCTGTTGACTGCCGATGTCGGGGTTGATGCCACCGAAAGTCTGCTCGAACCCTTGCAATTAAAGCTCAAGCGTCAGGAAAAAACCGATAAAGCCTCGGTCATACAAAGCTTGCGTCAAAGCATGCTCGACATACTGACTCCGATCGAGGCGCCACTGGATATCGATCAAGTGCGTCACCAGAACAAGCCCTTTGTCATCTTGATGGTTGGCATAAACGGAGCTGGCAAAACCACCACCATAGGAAAACTCAGCACCCAGTGTTTGCGTCGCTTACGCACTGTGATGCTGGCGGCTGGAGATACTTTTCGTGCAGCCGCGGTTGAACAGTTACAAACCTGGGGCGAACGCAATCAAGTCCCGGTTATTGCGCAAGGTACAGGCGCTGATCCGGCCGCAGTTATTTTTGATGCCATGCAGGCAGCCCAGGCGCGTAATATCAATGTATTGATTGCGGATACCGCTGGACGCTTGCATACGCAAAGTAACCTGATGGAAGAATTAAAAAAGATCAAACGGGTGATGGGCAAGCACGACGACTCTGCACCACATGAAACTTTATTGGTACTGGATTCAAGCCAGGGTCAAAATGCTTTGCAACAGGCACGCGAATTTCATAAGGCTATTGGCGTTGATGGCCTGGTGCTAACCAAACTCGACGGCTCGGCCAAAGGCGGGATTTTGTTTGCCATCGCCAAAGAACTGGCTCTGCCGGTGCGCTACATCGGAATCGGTGAAGGCATCAATGATCTCATCCCGTTCAACGCAGAACAGTATGTGGACGCCCTGCTCGCCAATGAAGGCGAGGATCCCTTCCAAAAACATCCGTCGCATAAAAGTGCGGACACTAACAGGGATATAGCATGATCAAATTCGATAACGTATCAAAAAGTTTTCCGAATGGTCATCAAGCCCTGACAAATCTTAATTTGCACCTCCCAAAAGGTGAAATGGCCTTTTTGACTGGCCACTCCGGTGCCGGTAAAAGTACCCTGCTCAAACTTTTGGCTTTGATCGAGCGACCAACCCGTGGTCAATTATTTGTAAATGGACGTAACCTCAATTCCATTCACAAGAATCTTATCCCGTATTATCGCCAGCACCTCGGACTGGTATTCCAGGACAACCAGTTACTCCAGGATCGCAGTGTATTTGATAATGTGGCCTTGCCTCTGGTGATCAAAGGCATGGGCAAAAAAGACATCACCCGTCGCACCGAGGCAGCACTCGATCAAGTGGAATTACTCAATAAGGCGCGCTCCTTGCCACTGGACCTATCCTCCGGAGAGCAACAACGTGTTGGTATTGCGCGGGCTATCGTGAGCAAACCCATGTTATTACTCGCGGATGAACCAACCGGAAACCTTGATCCGGAATTGTCCTGGGATATATTGCAATTGTTTAAACGCTTTAATGAAGTTGGGGTTACTGTGTTGATCGCCAGCCATGACCTGAGCCTGATCGATCAAATGGATCAGCCGGTTATCACCTTGTCGCATTCGCGTCTGACGTCAACGAGCTAAAAGTTATGGTCAAACGTAAACACGCAACCAAAGCCGGTAAATCACGTTCGTCTAACAAGCGAAAATCCACAGGTCAACAATCAAACAGCAATAATTTAAGCCTGGCTATTTCGCAACATCTTTTTCATTCACACGACACCTTGAAACGCCTGGTGCGTGAACCTTTATCGAGTTTAATGACAATCATGGTAATCGCCATCGCGCTGGCCTTACCCGCTTGTTTATACTTGTTAGTCAGTAATGCCGAAGTGCTTACCGATCGCTGGCAAACCACCCATGACATAAGTGTGTATGTTGATGGCGCTTATCCGGTCGACAATGTCAACGCGATTCAACAGTCCTTGAGTTTACGTAAAGATGTTCAGCTGGTGCGCGTGATCACTTCAGAGCAAGCTTTACAAGAAATGACACAGCAAAGTCAAATGGAAATGATCAGTACCGCGATCGGCGAGAATCCTTTGCCACATGCCTTGATCGTTAGCCCGAGTAATTCCTTGATCAATGCCGACAGCGACCAGAGTCTGAATGAATTGTTGGCGGCACTAAAAAAACTGCCCGGGGTGAACGAAGTACAACTTGACGCCCAGTGGGTCATGAAATTACGCAGCATTATTCATCTGCTAAACCGCACTGTTGGCTTGCTTGGATTGTTGCTGGCATTGGGCGTATTGCTGGTGGTGAGTAATACCATTCGCTTGCATGTACAACAACGCGAAAACGAGATTCAAGTGAAAAAACTGATTGGCGCCAGTAACGGTTTTATACGTCGGCCATTTTTATACCTGGGATTCTGGTACGGAATATTGGGTGCCGCTGTAGCCAGCATTCTGGTCATGATCTTACTCGCATTCTTGTCGGGTCCAGCGGCCCGTCTTGCAGAGTTATACGCAAGTGATTTCAACTTGCAGGGACTGGGCACCGGGGGAAATTTAAGCCTACTCTTCCTTGGGACCGGTCTGGCTTTGACAGGGGCATTCTTGGCCGCAGAACACACCTTGAAAAACATCGAAGTGACCTGATATTGAATGCATAATTATTGTGCAATTAATCATAAATTACTGTTTTTATTGATATTTCTTATAAAGTCATCTAGGAACTAGTTCTCTTGTTAGCACTCTAATGTCCAGAGTGCTAAAATAGCAACCAGAGAGGAATACACATGACTACAAACACAACATCAGAAAAACTGAACCTGCCTAGCTTACAGCACAATTTCGAATTGATGCTAGCCGGTGGTAGCGCCAGTCTTGACGCTTATATGCAAACGGTCTCGACCATTCCGGTATTAAGCAAACAAGACGAAGTTGCTTTGGCCGAACGCTTGCGTGACCATGGCGACATTAATGCGGCGCGCGATCTGATCTTGCCGCACTTGCGTTTTGTTGTGCATATTGCCAAAGGTTATCGCGGATACGGTTTGCAATTGGGCGACCTGATTCAGGAAGGCAACGTCGGGCTCATGAAAGCGGTCAAACGTTTTGACCCGACTTACGGTGTACGCCTTGTTTCCTTCGCGGTGCACTGGATCCGGGCTGAAATTCACGAATACGTGATCCGTAACTGGCGCGTGGTCAAGATCGCTACAACCAAAGCACAACGAAAATTATTTTTCAATCTTCGCAAAATGCGTAAGAACATGGCCTGGTTAAGCCACGATGAAAGTCTTGCCATCGCCAAGGACCTTGGAGTGAAAGTTGAAACCGTAAGAGAAATGGAAAAACGCCTGACCGGCTCTGACATTGGTTTTGACTTACGAGACTCGGACGACGATGAAAAAGCTTTTGCGCCAGTTGCGTATCTTGAAAAGCAAGACGCCGACCCGGCACAACTACTTGAAGCTGAAGATTACGAAGACCATAATACCCAGCAGCTTTCTGCCGCTTTGGGTGAACTGGATGAGCGTAGTCGCGATATTTTGAAGCAACGCTGGTTAAGTGACAAAAAATCCACTTTGCACGAATTAGCGGATAAGTATGGCATCTCGGCTGAACGCATTAGACAGCTGGAAGCGAATGCTTTGAAAAAATTAAGAAAATTTATTGACGTGTAAAGCAGTTAATAAGAAAGTAACAAACTGAAAGCCGATGCATTGCGTCGGCTTTTTTGTTAGGCTCGAATATCAAATAAAATACACACCGGAACAGAAGCATGGCGACTCTAATTATTGGCAATAAAAATTACTCGTCCTGGTCACTGCGACCGTGGTTGTTATTAAAAGAGATGGGCATTGAATTTGACGAAATCATGCTTCAACTCGATAGCGAAGAATTCCAGCAACGCATTGGCGATTACTCGCCGGCACGCCGGGTACCGGTCTTGCGTCACAACGATCATGTTATTTGGGATTCTCTGGCGATCGCGGAATACCTCAATGACGCCTTTCCTGAAAAACAACTCTGGCCCAAAGAGGTAAAGGCACGGATTCTGGCGCGGGCTGTGACTTGTGAAATGCATTCGGGATTTTCAGCTTTGCGACAATCCATGCCCATGAACTGTCGTGCAACAAAGCGTAAAGTTGATATGTATGACAATCTGCAATCCGACATCGACCGGATCATTACTATCTGGACTAAATGTCGGGAAAGTTACGCACAACGTGGTCCATGGCTTTTTGGTCAGTTTTCCATTGCCGACGCCATGTATGCCCCGGTGGTGTTCCGATTTGTAACCTACCAGGTCAAATTACCGGAAGTCGCACAAAAGTACCTGGATTTCGTGTTGTCACGACCCGCAATGCAGGAATGGAAGCAGGCCGCCAGCTATGAAAAAGAAGTCTTGGAACAGGAAGAAGTTGGTATATAGAATAAATCAAACGCTTTGAATAACGTAAAAACTGTTAAGAATCATCACCTACACGAAATACGTACTTTCCACGCTTGACGCTCATAGCCACAGTTCATAGACTGTGTAATCTTTTCGCCGACCAAGTCGGTCAATATTCTGATAATTCAAATCGATACATTATAAGGAGATATAAAATGGCAACAGCTCGCGTTACTGAAATCATTGCAGCATCCAAGAAAAGCTTTGAAGATGCTACAAAAAAAGGCATTAAACGTGCTAATAAAACCCTGGACAACATAACCGGCGCCTGGGTAGAGAATATGAAAGTCACTGTTAAGGATGGTGATATTGACGAATATCGCGTCAACATGAAAGTGACTTTTATTCTTAAGGATTAAGAATGAAAGTCATCCCGAACTTGATACGGGATCCACGGATAAAGATGCTTCTTAAAGATTAAGAATGAAAGTCATCCCGAACTTGATACGGGATCCAGAATTTTTTAAATCTGCTAATTTAATATTTTACAATCAAACCAATTCAAAGAATTGATCACGCTTTCCATGAAAGCCAATACTGGAGAAAAACCATGTCTATAGCTCGCGTAACTGAAATCACAGCATCATCTAGCAAATCTTTTGAAGATGCCGTTAAAGCCGGAATTAAAAAAGCCAACAAAACCCTCGACAACATTACCGGCGCCTGGGTTGGCGATATGAAAGTAATTGTTAACGACGGAGACGTTACAGAATACCGCGTAAACATGAAAGTGACATTCATTCTTAAGGATTAAGGATGAATGTCATCCCGTACTTGATACGGGATCCAGATTTTTAATTTACTTAAAGATTAAGAATGAGTGTCATCCCGTACTTGATACGGGATCCACGGATAAAGATGCTTCTTAAGGATTAAGAATAAAAGTCATCCCGTACTTGATACGGGATCAAAAAAACCCGCCAAGTGCGGGTTTTTTTGTATCTGGTAAAGCTAATTAAAAAATTATTTGTACTTTTTACCATTGTGCTCAATATAGCCTTCTTCATGATAGCCACGCGGGTCATGATGCGTCCAATGCAAAACACCACCCTTTTCCGTCCATTCGTACTCGCCATGCACGATCACCTGGTCACCTTGTTTTAGAGGTACATACGGAGCAAGATCAATATTGTGAGCGACCAGTAACCATTTAGGCTGACCGATATCCAACAAGAATTTTTGATGGCGGCTGCCTTTATTATCATCCGGTAAAACGCGTGCCACACGCCCGACTGCGGTTACGATCTCGTCGGAGCGTTTTTGTTGATAAAGTTTAGCGATCAGAGCGTGATCATTTTCAACTCGTGAATTTTTAGTATTGACTGCCGACTCTCGATTCGATTGAGACTGAGTGTTTTGGCTTAGATCGATCTCCTCTCGCGAATTATTGCTCGAAGAGTCTTGACGAGTCTGAGCGCTTGCTTGCTGCTCGCCCCCTTTATCATTATTCAGCCAACCTTGTTGTTGGGCAAACCAGGCAGCTCCCGCTATCGCGACATACATCGCACCGCGCATTATGCGCCGTTTGAAAGGCTTGGGAACATTCAGTTCATTTTTTTGTGACATTGTTAAATCCGGTATATCTATTGATGGCCCCTAGAGGCCCATAAGCAAACAAGGCTGACATAATGCCAGCCTTGCAGGGTTTACTTCAAGTTAAAGATTGTGAATGGGAGTTTAGCCCTCACCTGCAACGATCGGTAACAGAGTCAATTCAACCCGACGGTTCATTTCACGTCCGGCTGGACTGCTGTTGTCTGCGATTGGTGCTGATTCACCGTATCCGATGGTTAACAAACGGTTGGAATTAACACCTTTATTGGCTAAGTAGCTGGACACAGAACTGGCACGACGTTGTGATAAAGACTGATTGTATTCATCAGAACCTGTGCTGTCGGTATGACCCGCCAGTTCCACCACAGTCTTGTCGTACTCGGCCAGAACCAGAGCTACTGAATCCAGGGTATTGTAAAAACCGCTATTCAGATTAGAACTGTCTGTGGCAAAGGTAATATTGCCTGGCATGTTCAAGGTAATGTTATCGCCATCGCGAGTTACCCCGACACCAGTACCAGCCAGTTGATCACGTAATTTGGCTTCTTGTACATCCATATAGTAACCGACGCTACCTCCAGCGATACCGCCCACACCTGCACCAATGAGTGCACGTTTTTTGCGTTCGCGCGCATCATCGCCCGTGATCACACCTAATACCGCACCACTCACTGCACCGATCACGGCACCCTTGGTGGCCTTGGATGTCTGTTTCTCTCCTGTGTACGGATTATAGGTAGAACATGCGGTAGTCATTAATGCCGTTACGCCCAATACGGAAAGGGTTCGAACCAGTTTTTTTCCAGCAAACTTATTTGTAGTTGTCATAAAAAGTATCTCCTTTGTTTGTCGATACGCGGCCAGTCTAGCTGTTTTATGTGAACGGATTCTGAATATCAGCTCATTCGCTCACCCATGAATATGTAAAGAATTGTTGAACCAGCCCTGTTCAGCAGCGGTTCAATTTTAACGGATTTATCAATAACGGGGTCTCAATTTCACGATCTTGAAAATTTGGCGCATTTAGCACTGATTAGCTATTGCGAGACGATTATTATCGGAGTAAAGTTAGCGCATCTCACCAAGAGTTGAAATCAACATGCGCAGTATTGACCAATGGTTACAAGAATATGGTGAAAGCCATCAAAATCCGACCAATAAACTGATCCACTGGTTTTGTGTGCCACTGATCGTATTGAGTGTGATCGGACTGTTTTGGTCTATCCCGGTCCCAGAAGCCATGAGCAATATTTCGCCCTGGCTCAATTTTGGCACATTGCTAATTCTGCTCGCATTGATCTATTACACTTTTTTGTCCATCAAGCTCAGCATTGGTATGCTGTTGTATTCAGCCTTAACCGTACTGGTTATTCAATGGCTCAATGGGCTTGAGCTTGCTCTGTGGAAGTCCAGCCTGGGCATTTTTGTTGTGGCCTGGATCGTGCAATTCATCGGGCATGAAATTGAAGGCAAAAAACCATCGTTCCTGAAAGACATACAGTTTTTGATGATCGGACCGATCTGGTTGTTGTCTTTTCTGTATAAAAAGGCCGGAATCAAGATCTAGGGAATCTGCGCCAATAGCGGATTAGCCATCACTGCTTCGGTCGCAAGGCACTCCTGACCGACCCGTCTAGAACCGTACCATCACGCCCGCACCAAACCCGAATTCCGAGTGTTCCTTGATCACAAGATCAAATTTCTTGTTCACGGTGTAAGCCAATTCCACCGCCCACTCTTCTTTTTCGTGTGAATCGTATTCGCCTTCCAAATGCAATTCAAAGCGATCTGTGAGTTGAAATTCTTTTTCCAAACTTAAACGTGCGTTGCCTTCATGGCTATAACGCAATTGACTCTCGATCAAATAAGGTAAAAGGTAATTAACCGCAACATATGCCTGGGTATCGAATTCTTCTTCCAGGCTGTCACTTAACTCGACACCCATTTCGGTACTCAGGAAGCGATCGTAATAATGACCAAGACTGAGATCGACGTCGTAATCGTTTTGCCAATCGGATTCCCATTTGGCCATTAGAGTTTTGCGCGTATTAATTGACTTGATCACGCCATCACTCATGTTGCTTAATACCCCGACGTCTGCCCAGCTGTACCAGTGATCTTTTTTATTAAACTGCTTTTTCAATTCCTGCATTTCCGGGTCGAAAGTAGAATTGGTGTAAGAAAACACCCGCGACATTCCCGCTTTCATGTGATACAGAACATGGCAATGGAAAAACCAGTCTTTTTCCTCATTGGCATCAAACTCAATGATCACTTTACCCATCGGTGGCACATCGACAGTGTGTTTTAACGGTGAGTATTCACCCTGCTCGCTCAAGACCCGGAAAAAATGACCATGTAAATGCATGGGATGATGCATCATGGTCTCGTTTGTCAGAGTCATACGAACTTTTTCGCCACGATTTATCTTGATAAAGTCTGACTCCAGTAATGTCTTGTTATTAAAACTCCAGACATATCGGTTCATGTCGCCATTGAGCACCAGATCTATCTCGCGCAATGGCTGGGAATCCGGGATCGTGGTGGGCTGCAAGGCGCGTAACTCAGGATAAGGTGACATTGGGCGCTCGGCAGATGCACCGTGCATACTGTGATCCATACCCTGCATGTTCGACATGTCCATATCCATACCCATATCCATAGTCATCATCGAATGTCCGGCGTGCATGTTATACAGGTCCGGAGCGGGCACATCGGGAGCGAATAGTTTTTTATCCGAATTCGGATCGCCAATAAACAGCGAGGTATAACCGGAATTATCTTGTGCCGTGGCGCGAAACTCTGCCAATCCTTCATCTGGCACTTTTACCGTTACATCATAGGTTTCGGCAATGGCGATCAAATTGCGTTTCACCCGAAAAGGTTTTACATATATGCCGTCAGCAGCGATCACGCGTTGACGATGCGCGGCGTATTCGGTGTAAAAATAGGTAGAGGCACCGGCGTTGATGATTCGCAAACGCACGATCTCACCGGGATTGGCTTCGAGGACATCGACTTTTTTCCCATTGGTCAGAAACGCATCATACGCCACATCGGATATATCCATCATCGGCATTCGATCGCGCGACTGCTGGATCATACTGGACAAGGCATTGGCTTTGATGGCACCGGCAATGCTTTGCATGGCGCCTTTTTTCAGGGCGTAATAATGACTGCCGCGTTTCAGGGTGCGCATTACCTGATTGGGGTCTTCGTCGGTCCAGTCCGACAACACCACAACGTATTCGCGATCGGCTTGTTCGGCATCGTCCGGAGCATGCACCACGATGGATCCATACACACCGCGTTGTTCCTGCAATCCGGTGTGTGAGTGATACCAATAGGTGCCCGAATGGGTTAAGGGAAAGGTGTAGGTCAGGGTTTGTCCGGCCTTGATAGGTGGTGTGGTCAAATAGGGAACGCCATCCTGGCGATTGGGTAGCAAAATACCGTGCCAATGGATTGAACTGGCCACGTCCATTTTATTGTGCACATTGATGGTCACATGGTCACCCACATCGGCCTCAATGGTCGGACCCGGAATTCCGCCATTCACGGTCATTGCCATTACTTCCTTGCCGGAATAATTCACCAGGGTAGTGTCAATGGTCAGGTCATAAGTAAGCTCTTTGGCCTGTAAGCCAGTTGCAGAAAGTAATACTGTAACTAATAAAAATAGACGTTTATACATAGCGCAGATCCAGAATGATTTTTGGATTTGAAATTGATGGTTCAAGCTGGCTGTCAACTTAAAGCAATGCGTAAAGTAATTTACTCATATAAAGATCTTCAATCGGAATTACCCGGCTTATTTTTTACCTTGCAGTAAATTTGCCGGCGCAAATTGATCGGTCAAAATGCGGGCTTTGGGATTCCAGTCGGGATTGGGCTTGATCAAACTGATGTTATCCATCAAAGACACATCAAGATCTTGTAAAGGTAACTCCAGTTTCTGAGCTTGCTCGATCAATGTTTTGTAACCGGGTAATTTATTCATACTTGCAATGATCACCCGATTGCCCAATGGTATCTTGAAATTATAAAATTCACCAAACACCGATTGATAGGTTGCCGATTCATGCGAATAAAGCTTGGATGAAGAAAACGTATTGGCGACCAATACACCATCATTATCCATAAGGTCTTTGACTTCTTGCAAAAACTCGGCGGTCATCAAATGTTCCGGAATGTAATCCCCGTTAAACGCATCGAGTACGATGAGATCGTATTTCTGTTGTTTGCGTAAAGCCCGTTTCACAAACACCCGGGCATCTATTTCCGCTACCCGGTTGCGTTCGGATCTTTTAAAATCAAAAAACTCTTCGGCCACTTTGGTTACGGCCGGGTCGATCTCAACCGAGGTGATGTCGGCTTCTGGCAATAAATCGGCGTAGGTCATCGGCAGAGTTCCGCCGCCCAGACCGATGATCAGGATCTTCTCGGGCTTGGCTTGTAATGCAAAACTTGTCATGCTGACCTGGGCGTAACGAAAAACCAGTCGTTTCGGGTTGCGCAGATCCACACAGGATTGACGCGATTTGGCACTACGCCTGATGGTAAACATTAAACAGCGTTGGCCAGATTCCTGGGTAACCATAATGTTTCGATACAGTGATCTCTCCTTATGGATAACCCTGGCCTGCAAACTGCTACTGACAAAAATACTCGCCACTATCAAGATAAGAAAAACTTTACGCAACATTATTCAGGGCCCCTGGTTTTGGCGAATATCAAAGCACTCAGACCGCCAATAAACAATAAAGTGCTGATTAGAACAATAATTTCCCGAATTCCCAGCCACAAAACCAGATAGAACGAGGTCATCAGGGTGCCCACCGCACTCCCGAAAGTTGACACAAAATACAATCGCCCGGCGGTTTGACCGCTCGCTTCCCGGGCCTCGATCAATAAGCGAATGGCGTACGGGGAGATCATGCCCAGAACCACGGTCGGCAAGGTAAATAACACTAACGATGCGGCCAGAGAGCCATAACGCGGGTCATCGATCCATTCCGATAAGGTATTTAATATCGGCTCATCCACCCATGCGATCGGCAGCATAAACGCCATGGCGAGTAAAAATAAAAAACCGAATTTGTATAAGTTGGGCTGATGCAATGACCAACGCCCGCCACTCAGATAGCCGATCGACAACGCGAGCATAAAGACCGTGATAATACTGCCCCAAACATAGACACTGCCGCCAAAAAATGGGGAGAGAATTCGGCCGGCCAATAATTCGATGGCCATAATTGAAAAACCGGCAATGAAGGCCAGTGTGAAAAGCAGGGTTTTACGCATATTATTTTTGCTTCTATGAAGTGATTTGGTGGTCACACTATCAAACATTCGTTGGGATAATGCAATTGCAAATTGGGTAAAATTGCCACTTTCATCACGAGTCAGTAGGCGCATGAGCAAAATTTCTTCAAGTCTTGCCAGACAAGGAACCCGAAATACCAATCGTGCAGAGATTGTGGATCACAATTTTATTCACTTTTTGCAGTCTTGGGAAAGCGTACCGGTTACAAACACTCCAGACAGCTTGATCGATCCTGAGAGCGGATTAGATGCGACAAGCTTGTTAGAGTTATTGAATTTTCAAATGCAGTCGCGCCAGGTTGATCTGGTTGCACGCGAAATGCGGGCGCGCAATGAGGGCTTTTACACCATCGGAAGTTCCGGACATGAGAACAATTCTGTGGTCGGCTATCTGACGCGAACAACCGATCCGGCATTCTTACATTACCGCAGTGGCGCGTTCATGATGGCGCGCAGTGCCAAAGACCAAAGTGTCGATGCTTTGTACGACGCGGCCTTGTCGATCAGTGCCAGTGCCGATGATCCGATCTCGGGTGGTAGACACAAAGTCTGGGGCAGTAAAAAACTCTGGGTGTTACCACAAACCTCAACCATTGCCAGCCATTTGCCCAAAGCCATGGGAACTGCAGTGGCCATGGAGCAAGCGAAGCGCCTCAATCTGGATTTACCGATTCCCGACGACAGCATTGTGGTGTGCAGTTTTGGGGATGCCAGTTCGAATCACGCCACCGCCCTCACGGCCTTTAACGCCACTCAATGGACCGCGTTTCAGAACCTCCCGGTTCCGGTGGTGTATGTGTGCGAAGACAACGGCCTGGGTATTTCTGTGCACACACCACGAGGCTGGGTAGAAGCCAATTTCAAACATCGCCCGGGGCTGGATTATTTTCAGGCCGATGGATTGGATGTGATCGACACTTACGCGGTTACCAAAGAGGCTATCGAACATTGTCGCCGTACCCGCCGTCCGGTGTTTTTACACCTCAAATTATCGCGTCTTCTCGGGCATGCTGGTACCGACATGGAAACCGAATACCGCAGTGTGGACGCCATTGAAAAAACCGAAGCCAATGACCCCTTGATCTTGACTGCCAAAAGCGTTTTGCAACATGGTTTGAGATCGGCCGATGAAATTTACGCCGATTATGTAAAAATTCGGAATCACATGCGCAGTGCCGCACTAAAAGCCGCAAAACAGGGTAAACAAACCGACGCCAGCGAGATCATGCAGCCGCAAGCGCCTTATGATCAGACTGCGGTTGAAACCGAAGCCAAGCGTCGTGCCGATATCGTGAAACGCGTTGCCGTGTTTGGTTCAAAGGCCAAACTTCCCGAAAATGCCAAAGCCCGTCACCTCTCCATTCAACTCAATCGCGCCTTACATGACCTGATGTGCAAATACCCCGAGATGACCCTGTTCGGTGAAGATGTAGCCCAAAAAGGCGGTGTGTATACGGTAAGTTCCGGTCTGGCGAAAACCTTTAAAGGCAACCGGGTGTTCAACACCTTGTTGGATGAGACCACCATTTTGGGTATGGCGCAGGGCGCGGCCTATATGGGATTGTTACCCGTTCCCGAAATTCAGTATCTGGCATATTTGCACAATGCACTTGACCAGATTCGCGGGGAAGCCTGCTCATTGCAATTCTTTTCCCAAGACCAGTACTCCAACGGCATGGTGGTGCGGGTAGCCTCTTTGGCTTACCAAAAAGGATTTGGCGGACATTTCCATAACGACAACTCCATAACCGCTTTGCGCGACATCCCCAGTTTGATCATCGCCTGCCCGTCGCGCGGAGACGACGCGGTACGCATGTTACGCACTTGTACCGCACTGGCCAAAGTGAATGGACGCGTTGTGGCATTTTTGGAACCGATTGCTTTGTACATGCGTAAAGATCTGTATGCCGACAAAGACGAGCAATGGGTTTTTGCTTACCCGCCCGCCGAAGACATTGTGTCGTTTGGAAGTGGCAGAATTTACAACGAACAGGCCGCAGAACTGTTGATCATCACTTACGGCAACGGGGTACCAATGTCTTTGCGTGCAAGTAAAGCATTAAATGCCGACACCAGAATTCGAATTTTAGACCTGCGTTGGCTCAAGCCCCTGAATACAGAATACATAGTTGAGCAGGCCAAACAATTTGCCAAAGTATTGGTGGTGGATGAAGGGCGTGCAACCGGTGGTGTGAGTGAGGAAATCTTCACTCTGCTAGACGAACATTGCCCGGAAGTAAAAAAAGCGCGGGTCACGGGCAAAGACAGCTTTATCCCATTGGGTGCTGCGGCCAATCTGGTATTGGTCTCGGAAGCCGAAATTCAGCAAAAAGCGCAGGAACTGCTGAAAAAGAACTGATTTTTTAGCGGAATTAACGCTCTGGCGCAGATTTTTGGGGCTTTTTTAACTACAATGCTCGCTCGCTGGCCAAAGCTGGCTGTTGTTTATCCCGATCAAGACGATCACTAAATAGGTAGTGTTGTGAAACGCGAATTAATGCACGCCAAAATCCATAATGCCACAGTCACCGAGGCCAATCTCGGTTACATCGGCAGTATTACTATCGACTCGGAGTTACTCGAGCGTGTGGATATCTGGGATGGCGAAAAAGTGTTGGTGGTCAGCAATACACGCGGCTCGCGTCTGGAAACCTACGTAATCGCCGGCGAACCCGGGTCCGGGGTGATCTGCATGAATGGTGCGGCCGCCCACCTGATCAAAGAAGGTGACGAAGTCATCATTATTGCGTTTGCCTACTCCAAAAAACAAATTAAACAAAAAGTTATTCTGGTCGATAAAGAAAACCGTTTTGTGAAGTACCTGGTGGAAGAAGAATCGGTAAACCATCTACACACGCCAAAATAATCAAAAGCCCCAGCGCTTGAAGCGACCACAACGTGTCGGTACAGATCAATTCAAAAACCCCTCATAATTATTCACATCGCGATGTTTTAAATCTCGCGACCCCGATGATCTTGTCGAGCTTGTCGATTCCACTTTTGGGTGTTGTCGACACTGCGGTAATGGGCCATTTGGACAGTGCACATTATTTGGCGGCCGTGGCTGTAGGGGCGGTGTTGTTCAATTTTATATACATGGGCATGAATTTTCTGCGCATGGGAACCACCGGACTTATCGCCCAGGCCTATGGAAAAAACCAGCATTCCGAAGTGCGCAGTGTGTTCATGCAAGCCATCATGGTTGCCATCGCCCTGGCAACCACATTATTGCTGATTCAAAAACCCCTGAGCTTGACCTTGCACTGGTTACAAGCCAGTCCGATCGTGACTGAAACCGCCATCAAATACTTTCAGTGGCGAATCTGGAGTGCGCCGGCGGTTTTGGCGAATTTTGTTTTAATTGGCTGGTTCCTCGGCATGCAAAGCGGGCGAGGCCCGATGTTGATGTTATTCACCACAAACTTTATCAACATTATTCTCGACATCGTGTTTGTTACCCAACTCGGCATGGATGTAGACGGTGTTGCCCTGGCTTCTGTTATCGCCGAGTTTTGCGGCTTGGGCGCCGGACTGGTTTATTGGAGAGTCTTGTTGCAGCGTCATCCTGGCAGCTGGAACCGGCAGGAAATTTTTGACTTTAGCAAGTTAAAACGGTTCTTTACCGTCAATTCCCACATCCTGGTGCGTACGCTGTCTTTAATGACGGCTTTTGCTTTTTTTACCGCGCAAGGCGCCCGCTTTGGCGACTCGATACTTGCGGCAAATGCTGTATTAATTAATTTTCAGGCGATCTTGGCTTACGGACTGGACGGTTTTGCCCACGCCGCCGAGGCCCTGGTCGGTAGAGCAACGGGTGAGAAAAATAAATCGGGCTTACAAAAAGCCATGCGCATTGCTTTTCAGTGGGCAGCAGGAATTGCCGTTGGATTTACCCTGGTCTTTTTACTTTTCGGTAAAGGCATTATTAATTTGCTCACCGATATCGAACAGATTCGCGAACTGGCAAAAGAGTATTTGTTCTGGCTGATCATCTCGCCCATCGTTTCCGTGTGGTGTTTTGTGTATGACGGGATTTTCATTGGTGCGACCAAGACCAAAGAGATGATGCTCAATATGCTGGCTTCCACCTTCTTGGTGTTTATTCCGATTGCTCTGGTCCTGATCAATTTTGGTAATCACGGACTGTGGGCGGCCTTTATGCTGTTTTTAATTGCCCGCGCGGTGTTTTTACATAAGGACAGGAATAAGCTTTTCGAATTTTAAAACCGGCGTCATGAACTTGAAATTTTTTTAACTGAAGCTATATGTATTAAACTATGCATTCTAAACGGGAGCTCACATGCAAGAATTCTTAAACTCACTCAATGAAAAATTTGGCGGGATGTTACCGGCCAATGATGTCATGTTCGGGTATGCGACCAAAGGCCTGATTGCAATCTTTATACTTTTCATTGGCTGGTTATTATCGCATTGGGCCAAGCGCCTGGTCAAAGCTGCGCTAGCGAAAGCGGATGATTCAGCCATCGATGCCACGGTTAAGCCCCTCTTGGGCAAAATAACCCGCGCCTTGGTTATGGTCATTGCCGTATTGGTTGCGCTTTCCTACGTTGGTATCCCGATCAGCAGTCTGATCGCGATTTTGGCAGCGGCTGGTTTAGCCATTGGTTTGGCGCTGCAAGGTACTTTGTCGAATATCGCTGCCGGAATCATGCTGCTGTTCTTGCGGCCATTACGGGTTGGTGAATTCATCGAAACATCTGGCGCCACTGGAACCGTGGTGGAAGTGGGAATTTTTACCACCATTCTAAAAACCGTTGATGGCCTTTTCGTTTCCGCACCCAATGCCCAGATCTGGGGTAGCCGAATTCAAAATTTCGACCGTTATGACGTGCGGCGCGCCACTGTGAACATCGGTGTTAGTTATGACACCAATCTGGATAAAGCACGCGAATTGTTATTCAAGGTCATGCGTGAACAAGAAAATATGACCACCGAACCCGGTGAGCCCGAGGTCTTTGTGGATGAATTTGCCGACAGCTCCATAAATTTCACCGCGCGTTGCTGGTTCCCACGAGAGCAATGGCGAGCCAATGCCACAGAGCTGCGCATCGCGGTGAAAAAAGCTTTTGATGATGCAGGGATTGAGATACCATTCCCGCAACGCGTAATACATTCAGTGTCAGAGTAGTCAAGGTATATATCATGTCACAACAGCTAACTACCTCGGAGGGGTTTTTGCATTTCTGGTTGGTTGGCCGTAACGGCAACGCTCAACAACTGGATTTTTCCCAGCTTGAGAACATCCAAAAAGGCGAAGGCTTTCACTGGATACATCTCAATCGCAGCGACCCCAATGTTCAAGACTGGTTGATTCGTGATCCGGATATTGATGCTACGGTAACTGAATCCTTACTGGCTGAGGACACTCGCCCGCGTGCCACACCACATGGCGATGGTGTTTTACTTAATTTGCGGGGCATTAATTTCAATCCGGGCGGCGAACCTGAAGATATGGTTGCACTTCGTATGTGGATTGAGCCTCACCGCATTGTTACAGTGCAAGGAAGGAATTTACGCGCAGTAGATAGTCTTTTGCAGCAATTTATCAGCAAGCGACCACCACTTACCCCGGGAGATTTTGTCGCTGACCTGGCGATACACATCGCAACTTACATGGCCCCGACCGTAACCGACCTGAATGCCGAAGTTGATGACTTGGAAGAACAGGTACTGGACGCGGATGCCGGAAGCTTGCGGGTCGGCCTGGGCGAATTACGTCGCAAAGCGATCATGATACGGCGTTATCTGGCACCACAGCGCGATGCCTTGAACAGTCTGGCTATACAGAATTTTCCCTGGATCACCGACCGTGACCGTCTGCGCTTACGCGAAGGCAGCGACCAGACCACGCGTCTGACCGAGGAACTAGACGCAGTACGGGAACGTGCTGCAATTGTGTATGATCAGTTGGTGGATAAACGCGCCGAGGAAATGAATCGCACCATGTTGGTTTTGGCGGTGGTGGCGGCGATATTTCTACCGCTGGGCCTGATCGCCGGCATGATGGGCATGAACGTGGGCGGTATGCCGCTGCTTGAATCGCCATTGGGGTTCTGGATCACTTCGGCGGTCATTGCACTTACCGGTGCTGCAACTGTTGCAATTTTTAAGATTATGAAATGGATGTAAACAGTTTGCAGTCTTAAGCCTGTGGGAACTCTATCGTCATAAATCCTTGCTCATCAAATAATCTGTTTGTGCATCACTACCCAGCGTAAAGGTGTGGGTGTCAAAAATTTCAAACCCCTGTCTTTTATAAAACTCGATAGCCTTGGTGTTTTTCTCCCAAACCCCTAGCCAGACTTGCGAAAATTCCCGCTGTTTGGCCAGGTCGATTGCGTAGTGAAACAATTGTTTCCCGATCTTGTAACCCTGGTAGGCTGAAAGTACATAGATCCGCTCAATTTCCAGAGCATCCTTACGAGATTCCTCGGTTTGTGCCTTGCCCCAATTGATCTTGAGATAGCCGCAAGTCTCAGCGTCAGTTTCCGCAAAGAAAAATTTCGACTCCGGGTCTAACATCTCATTTTTAAGAGTTGTCTCGGTAAATGCTTTACTCAAATACTCTTGCATGTCCGCATCAGAATTAGAATCTCCGAAAGTTTCAAGAAATGTTCTTTTGCCAAGTTCTTGCAGCGTACTAAGATCACTTAGGTTTAATTGCCTGAGAGTAATAATATTGGATTGCATAGTGTCAGCCGGTTAGTTCAGCAACGATTATACGGTAACCACAATCATGTTCCGACTGCGTTAACAATTTCCGATTTCGCTTATGCCATTCGCCGGTTTCCAGATCGCTTGACAACTTTACCAAGATCGAATCCTGATTCACTAATTTTGAGAATACCGACATGTTTTTCAAGTTTAGGAACATAAAACACAAATCGCCATGGTTCACTCTTACAAATAGCCCTGACTTTTGTAATCGGCAATCCCGGCCCGGGTGATCTTGGCAAGCTCTTTGAAAAGCACAGGGTCGCTGGTTTTGAAATTAAAGCAGGATTTTCCCTGACGACGTTTTTCAAGCTCGGGAGAAATACCACTTAGCAGTTCGGGGTTTACATACACCGGCATCAAATGATAACTGACGTAATTCTTTTTAATATTTGTGGCTCCGAAAAACAAAGGTTTTTGGTTTTTCATAATATGCGCTGTGTCGAGATAATAATTATCTTCCGTATTCTTGACCACGACCAGTTTATTCTCATGTTGTTTAAGAATGGCTCTGAGCTTACTGAAAATATTCTTAAATTCCTCATGTTTGCTCATGGAAACACCAGTGCCAGGGTTCGTAATCGAAACCGAATGGGTTATTGGGCGGATATGACAATTTAAAACCATACTTTTCAGCATTCACTTCCAGCCAGTCGAAGGCATCTGTATCCGCAAATTCTTGCGACAAGGGATCACAACCCATAGTACCAATATCGATCGCGCGACCGGAATGATGCTCGCTGCAACCGGGGGGCGCACTGGTTTTGAAGATTTCCTCGAGTTTTTGACCTTGCGCAATGCTGTGCTGCACGATCTCGACCTGGCGATCAAAGCCTCGAAAGGCGGACACCATGATCAAACTCACGCCATCCATAAAGGCTTTATTTCGCATCCGCATCCAGGCTTTGGCGGCTTGCGGTATTAATAAATGCTCGCGCCCGCTTTGTGCGACATCGGCAATCACCAGATCGCTGGCGTCTTCAAAAACCGGTAGATTGCGCTCCTTGAATAAACCAGGATCAAGATCTGACTGTTTTAAAAATCGATCAAATTTTTGTTGATTAGTGTGAGACACGTGAAATTTATAACCTTAAGTCAAACGTTCCGGATTTACTAAACGGCAGTTGTTTGAAAAAAGCATTACCCAGACGCACATTGCCATCAAGTTTGTAATCCAGATTTTTACCACCGCTTTTGACCACGTCCATCAGATCGGGCAAAGACTTCATTAGATTGGTATCGAAATCAATCTCCAGATAATCACTGCCATTGCCGGGGATGCGTACACCTTCGTTGGTGGTTCCCTGGGTAATGTCCACGCCGGCGATATTCACACCGTAATCCAGCCCGAGAATCGGCAAGGCAAAGGAGTTGGGATTATCCACTTTAAGGCGCACTTTAAAAGTTTGTCGGAATAAACTGGCATCGGTGAGTCTAAAGTCGTCCACACTGAGCTGCGGTCTTTCCACCATCGATGACAAGGACGAACAACTGCACATTAAAAAGGCCAACAACAAAATTAGCGAGCGATTCAGGATTTTCATTTTCTACTCCGGAGCAACATTCAGATGTCTATTATGCAACATCCGAAGCCGCTTCTAATGATTCTAATTGCAAAAATTCCTTACGCATCCACACAACCGCGATCAGGCCGGCGGCCAGATAACCAATGGTGATACCCCAGAACAACCCGTTGAGACCGTAAAAGACCGAACCCAGCCACGCCATCGGCAGTAAACACAAAAACAATCGCGCCACATTCATTACCATGGCGTAATACGGTTTATTCACGGCATTGAATGCCGAACTGCAAATTATGGCAATACCAAGCCCGAGATAACTGATCGGGATTATCATCAACATGCTGATGATCAAGGAGATCACTTCGGGTTCTTTACTAAAAGCCAGGGCAATGGGTTTCGACAAACTAAACAAGAGCACGGTAACGATCAACTGGGTGATCACAATCAATTTGATGGATACGCGAATACTTTCGGCCACCCGGTCGTGACGCTCGGCACCAAAATTCTGCCCGATAAATACCGGAAGCGAGGACGACAAGCCCAAGGCAACAATTGCAGCAATCGGGCGGATGCGTTCACTCACCCCAAAGGCCGCCACCGCTTCGGTACCGTAATTGGCCACAATCACGATCAGAATGCCCGACGCGACCGGTGCCAGACAATAGGTCGCTGCCGCTGGTACACCGATGTACAGAACATCGCGCCAGGAATGCAAAACCTCGGCCCATTTGGGTTTTTCGAAAGTTAATAGATGTTCGCGACGACGCAATATCCACATGGCCCACACCGTAGAAAACATCCAGCCAAACAGGGTCGCGTAGGCGGCTCCACGAATCCCGAGTTCCGGGAAACCAAATAAACCAAAGATAAGTAAGGGATCCAGCACCGCATTCCCAAACGCCGCAAGCACCATAATTTTAGCCGGGGTAACCGTATCACCGGTTGCTCGAATCGCGCTATTCCCGACAATGGGCACAACCAAAAATGGTACGGCGAGGTAATAAATAACCATGTATTCCTTAATCACGCTTAGTACTTCCGGCACCGCCCCCAGGAGTGTGAATAATGGATCGATGGTCAGAATGCCAAGCACAGAAATGATACTCACCAGGATGACCGCCAGAAAAATACTGTCGGTGGCAATGCGTTGTGCGCGTTGTGAGTCACCGCCGCCAATGATCCGGGATAACACCGATGCCACCCCGACACCAAGACCGATCGCAACATTGGTAAGAACCATACCAACCGGAAAGGTAAACCCGACCGCGGCCAATTCATTGGTGCCGAGTAAACTGATGAAATAACTGTCCACCAGACCAAATCCCACGATCGCCAAAATCCCGAATACCATCGGAATGGTTAAACGAATGAGTGTGGACTGGACTTCGCCTTCAACCAGAATGGCTTTTTTTACTTGTTTGGACATTTAATTTCTAAGATAAAATATTGGCCTATTGTAACCAGTGGATGTTTGAGGAAGTAAAAAATGGCACACCAACACAATCCACAAGAAAAGCAAATGGCCGATGAGTCGATGCTGCGTACCCTCAAGGCCCAGGCCGAGGCTATTTGGCCACAGGAAGTAAATTTTTTGAAACGCTACAAGCTTCCGCAAGCTGCGCAAATTCTGGATGTGGGCTGTGGCAGTGGCGAGATCTGTGGACGTCTGGCGCGTCAAATGCCCGAGGCATCAATTACCGGGGTGGATCTGATCGAAAGTCATTTGCAATACGCCTCGCAACGCCATACCGAATTCTCACAACGCCTGCAATTTAATGTGGACGATGCCATGAACTTGTCCTTCGAGGATGACCGCTTTGATCTCTGTGTCAATCGACACATGCTGCAGTCGGTCCCGGATGCCGACCGTGTGATCACAGAAATGATCCGGGTCACCAAGCCCGGCGGCTGGTTACACATCATTCCCGAAGACTACGGCATGATTCATTGCTCATCGGTGAATAGCGAGGTTGAAGATCTTTTTCTCAAAGGCGCCTTCGGTTTTGCCCGGCATGTTGGCACCGACTTACGCATCGGACGTAAAGCCTACCGGGTTTTAAAACAACACGGCCTGAAGAATGTTAGCGTGAATTACATCACCGTTGACACCGAAAAAGTACCGCGAGATATTATTCGGGATATTTTCATCGCCTGGCGTGACGGCTATGCCACGGCGATGGACGAAGCCGGTTCACTTGACTTAAAAACAGCAAGCGCTTATTTCGACGAATTTATCCGTTGCCTGGAGGATGAGAA
>JABDMI010000127.1 GCA_013001575.1 Gammaproteobacteria bacterium | reverse complement strand
GGATGCCGTGATTACACCGTCACGTAATTCTTGCGGCCTTACCGGCGCGGTTAGAAAAGTCGCGGTGGGTGCGGCAGAGCTGGTGCCTTATGTGCAAGTGACCAATCTGGCACGCACCATCCGAATGCTGCAAGAGAACGGGGTGTTTGTTATTGGTTTGGCGGGTGAAGCAGAGTCGGACTTATTTGAGTCTACAGAGTCAGGTTCGCTTGCCATTGTGATGGGTAACGAGGCCAAAGGTATGCGACGCCTAACGCGAGAGCACTGTGACCAACTGATCAAGATTCCTATGGCGGGGGCGGTGGAGAGTTTAAACGTGTCAGTAGCTACTGGTATCTGTTTGTTTCATTTTGCCAATCTGCGTCAGGCCTGAGAGTAAGCCATTACAGGCTATCCACCGGACTCTTTACTCCTAATACCCCCTTATGCAAAACATGAGTGTAAATTTCAGTAGTCTTAACATCCGCATGCCCGAGTAATTCCTGCACGGTTCTGATGTCGTTCCCTTGTTCCAATAGTCTTGTAGCAAAGCTGTGACGAAAAGTGTGGCAACTGGCGTGCTTTGTGACATGAGCCGCCTGAATGGCTTTTTTAACGTTACGTTGGAGAGAGCGTTCATGGACATGGTGTCTTCTAATAATTCCACTGCGAGGGTCACGCGATAGGCTCTCTGAAGGAAACAAATATTGCCATGCCAGTTCTTTTGCACCGTTTTTGTATTTTCGGTTTAATGCTTTTGGCATATAAACTGACCCATATCCGTCGTGCAGGTCTTTATGATGCACTTTAATAACCAGATTGATCTGTTGTTTGAGCTCAGGGTAGAGTGAATCGGGTAATATACTGCGTCGATCTTTATCGCCTTTTCCCGAGCGAATCAAAATGATCTGGTTATCAAAATCCAGATCTTTTACGCGGAGTTTGATGGCTTCACTGGTACGTAGTCCAGAGCCATACATCAAGTTCGCCAATAGTTTCCAAGGGTCTGTTAAAGCCTGAATTATGGCAATGGCTTCCTTGTGTGAGAATACCGTAGGAATTCTTTTGTGCACTTTTGCTTTGGTTATATGAATTTGACCCAGCGGCTGCTTTAGAAACTGGTTGTATAAAAATGCCAAAGCATTTAATGCGATCTTTTGTGTGCCCACACTCACGTTATCAACCACAGCCAAAGAATGCAAAAACTGTTCCACATGTTGTGGTGTCAGTTCTTGTGGGTTCTGCCTATGGTGAAAAAAGATATAGCGCTTGATCCAAAAGCAGTAAGTTTGCTCAGTTTTATAGGCGAGATTTTTTGCCCTGATGAACGCACGCAAACGGTGCATAAATTTAGAAGGTGTTTTTGGCAAAACATGCCTGACATTGTCCATGTCTTTCATAGTTAAATCCTTTTAACTGTTAAATAAATTTGTAATTGAATATTATCAGACTTTGAAAACCGACAAAACAGACTGTCGCATTAACAAAGGCTCACATCATGATGTAAGTTACTGTTTTAATGGAATAATTTAGATATTCTTTAAGAATCCGTAAGATAAAACCGACACACAACTCAGATTTCATGTGTCGCTTTTGTAGGAGTTTTTTTAACGAAGATGTTGTAATCTATGTTATTGTTTAACTTGAATAAATCGTGGTATTTAACCAAACATTAATGGATAAATACCGACATAGAATTATGCGACACTGTGTCGCTGAATAAAACTGTTAGAGGAACTAGAATGAGAATATATATAGCTATTCTATTTGTTATATTTGCTAATACTGCATTTGCATCTGACTGTATATCGTTTGGTGAAAGTGAGTTCTGTCAAGTTTGGGAGTCTGATAAAAATGATGTAAAAACATCAGAATATTTGCCTAATGGACAAAGCTTAGAGGCTTGGAAAAATATGATTACTGTACGCAAATACAGTAACAAAACCAAGCTAAAAGAGGTTTTGCCAAACTATGTTAATAGTGTAAAGCCAATGTTTGCACTTGCTCCTGAAATTTTGCAAAATGAAGACACCTCATACCCAGAAGATGTGTATTTATTGCTGACCTTATTAGCACCAGATAAGTCTCGCTATGAGTATGTAATAAATAGATTCTATTCTGACGGTAATGATGTGTATTCAATATTTTATTCTCATAAATTACCCTTTGCCAAAGAAATCGATTTTACTGAGGTGATGGAAAATAAATACAAATGGTTAGAGCTACTACGATCAATTGAGATTTAATCTTGTTATGAAGTTACGTTCCTCTAACAAGTCACTTAAGTCGGACGCCGCAAGCGGCGCCGCTTAGTTCAAACGTTAGGTGTACTCATTGAAGCGAAATTGCCCCAATTGCAATAAAAAATCAATCTCAATTATTGGTTTAATGTTGAGTAGGCCTAAGTGCCAGAATTGTAAATCTATGGTAGGGTTTCATTGGGTTATCAACGCAGTGTTTTTGTGTTTATCTGCAGTAGCAATAGGATTACTATCTATCTATTTACAAACCCTCGTTTCACTTAATATTACAGTTAAAGTGATTATATTTTTTGGCGTAGCTATGTGTGGTTTATTATTGTGGTCTTTATTATCGCCTTTAGAAGTAAAATTAAATAAATGGGCACCATAAGCACACCTAACAATACGCTTAAATCGGACGCGGTTACACCGCGCCGTTTAGCTAGGCGTTATACGCAAACATGAAAACACTTAAACCAATAATAAAAGAATGGGATTGTATAACTCATGACCCAATAGAAAACTGGGAGCCTGAAGATCGTTCTATGGTTGAATTTTGGTGTAACATTTCAATTGGCATTGAAGGCCAAAAGGGAGCCGATAATTTTAATGTTCATGTAACAACTGAAAAAATGCTTTCTCAACTTGCACACAAAGACTATATATTAGTTATCCCTTATTATGAAAGTTGGAGCCAGGTCTTAAATATTTTAAATACTAAGGTAAATGATATTTCTGGTATTAATTGGCAAGGCATAAGTTTGGAGTTATCAAAAATGTTTCAGTGGGAGTATGAAAATTACAAACCATAGAGCGTATAACAAACCGTTTAACAGCGTTCGTTTCACTCTCTGGACGCTACATACGTAGCGCCTGTTAACTAAAACATTATGTCGCAAAAGAAATTTTATGCAGATACCTGAAAAAATAGGCTCTCTTGAAATTATGTTGAGTGCAATTATTGATGAGTCGTGTATTCATACCAGTAACTGCACGCATGAAATTGATGGCAAAGTAATGGGTAAGGCAAAATGGGCTGCTATTACTAAAACCGACTTACAAGGTTATTGTTATTTATTTATGTGCTACTCAGATAATAAGTTATCAGACTCAGCACATGAGTCAGTTGAAGAAGCAAAAGAACAAGCAGAGTGGGAGTATGAAGGTATTACCAAAAATTGGCAAAGTGCAACATAACAAGTCGGTTAATAATCGCCAGCAAGCTGGCTGGACGTGTGCTGCGCATACGCCCATTACCTAAAACGTTACGTGTCACCGAGAAATCATGTTTAGCGAATACTTTGAAGGTTGGGAAGTTAAGCCGGAATATTCCAAAGAGTTTGTGTCCTTATGGAAGGGATGGCTTGGTAAAAAGAATTATCACAAGTTGGACGAAGTCACGGAAGTTGAATGGGGTCGGTTCAATACGCTACTAAGAAGCCTAGCTAAAGACTTCGCTATTGAGATAGCGAGCTGTGATCAGCAGTCGCTTACAAGCGTTGGCGATATAGAATCTGTACTTTCAAACTATGAAGTAAGCATGAATAAAAACGCCTCGGAATTCCTGAAGTTAGTAGTTCCAGATTTGGGGTGTGTTATAAGTGAAGAATGGGATTACACATATATTATCTGGCACAAAAATAGCGGCGCAGTGGAAGCCCTTACTCCATATATCAAGGCTGCAAGTTTGGAGCACTTCCATGACTAAACACGTAACAAGTTGGTCAAGCCGACAGCAAAACGCTTATGCGTTTTGTCCCCGCCGCTTCGCTCTGGCTGCGGCTTACCAAGGCGTTAAGTGTCATTTAATATGAATATCAAAGGATTGTTTTCAAATTTATTAATTTCGGGGGTTGTACTAGCAGCATATATTTCAATAACTCGTTATTATTCGTTGAGCTGGTCAGGTATTTCTGACACAGTATTTTTAGTAATTTCATCTGCTCTAGGCTCACTGTCATATTACTTTATATCTAATAAGTCAAAGTTCAGTGTCTATTTTTCAATAGGGCTTTTTATTGCTAATTTACCATTATTTTTTTATGCTTCTATTGTCTATGTTTGTTATGTACATGGTGCATGTTTATAATGCACTTAACAAGTCAAAGCAGTCGGACGCCTACGGCGCCGCTGTTCTCAAACGTTATACGCTATGGAAACATTAAGACCTGAAATTAAGTCATGGGACTGTATTGCTCATGACCCAATTGAAGAATGGAAACCTGATGACCCATCAATAAAGCAAATTTAGACACACACAGATATGTCAAATCAAAAGCATCAACTTGAGGCTTTTGATTTGCACAGACATGAGATTTTGAGGGATTTATAGTTCGAAATTCGACAATTTCTGATTTTTGGCTTAAAAATTCAGAGTTTCCCAAATCGAAGACATAACAATCCTTGGGCAGCACCCAATTCCATTAATTTAGTTGGAGTTTTCTAATTAGGTATCGGTTTGGGCGGTTTGCCTTGAAACCAATTACGTTTTAATTTGGCAGCGGTTTGTTTGATGGAATCCCAACTGCCTGCCACGCGTTTGAACCTGGCTTCAAAGTAGCGAGTATGTCGTAACCAATCCTGTTCGGTGAGATTGATGCGTTCGAGAATGGGGGCCAAATGAGGCGGGATAGAACCTTTATTACCATCTCTTAGACATCGTCCTGTCCAATCGACCAATTCGATGTAAGCCGATTCAGCCAGTGGAATGTGTTTGTCGCCATATTCGGCCTTGAGTTTAATAAAGCCGAGTAATAGTTTCATTGAGTTGGCTGGAACGCGTTTATTACGATCCAGTCGGGTTTGAATCGAGGTGAAGTCCGACTGTTCAGGTCGGTCAGCCATACCCGCTCTTATCGGGTTCAAGTCCACATATGCCATGCAAGTAAGCAGAGCAGCCTCATCCAGTAAAGCTTGGGATTTAAAGCGTGATTCCCAGAATTTACCTGTGCAGTTGTCTTCTCTGTTCGCCTTAACCGCAATATGCTGATTCAACACTTTCATGAACCAGCTGATGGAACTCAAGCGTTCCCGATATTCATTTTCGTATTCCTGTACTAGAAATAGTTCAGCAGTTGTAAGTACAGCCCCGTTTAGATACCGCTCCACAACCGTCGAGCATGCATGCAAATTACTGTATTGTTCAAAAACTTCATCCATACTCCAGGATCTAGCTAAATCACTATCAACTCGAAGCACCAGATGATAATGATTGCTCATAATCGCATAGGCCGCGAGATCGATGGCAAATATTGGAATTAATTCATTGAGTTTATCTTCGACCCATTGCCGTCGATGTGAAAAGTCACGCCCTGTTAACTTGTCTATTCCACACAAGAACGCACGACGGACACAACGAGACATTACATGATAATAAGGGGTGGTTTCAGCATCGATAAGCTGACGACGGGCAATAGCCATTGCAAATCCTTTTGCAAATTAAATATAAGAACTTATTCTACCGAGAAAATTTGTAATCCTTATCTGACTTTCGTGTAGGATAAATGGTGTGTGTCTCGTATTGTTTCGTTATCTGACTTTCGTGTAGGATAAATGGTGTGTGTCTCGTATTGTTTCGCTCGTATTGTTTCGCTCGTATTGTTTCGTATTGTTTTGATTTATTAACCAAAAAAGGTATTAAAAAATGAAAAACACTCAATTAATTTTAACGCTAGTTTTAATATTCATGTACGGGCATGTAAATGCAGGAGAAAAGCCCTTGGTTATCTCCCATATGGATAAAACACTTCAATGGGCTCCATGCCCTGACTTCATACCTACAGGTTGTGAAATTGCAGTTTTGCAGGGTGACCCCTCCAAAAACAACCTGGATATCTATTTTAAAGTTCCTGGTGATTTTGTAATACCACATCATTTACACACATCTCAAGAGCGTATGGTGCTGGTTTCTGGCACCCTTGATGTCCAATATGACGACCATGAAAAGGCAACTATAAAAACTGGAGAGTATGCATACGGCCCAGCCAAACTGCCACATTCCGCATATTGCCACAAAGGCGACCCCTGTGTTTTGTATATCGGTTTTGTAGAGCCACTTGATGCAATGCCAATTAAAAGTTCAGAATCTAAATAGTTTGAACATAACAAGGCAGGGCATTGGACTGTTAGATGCGCCACTTAAATTGCATGTGCAATTACCTGCCACTTTTGCAAGCCCATACTTGCGGCGTTAATGTCACTTGATCTTTTTCTTATACTCCACATTATCCTGTTCCAGTCTTTTGGATTCATCGGTTCGCAGTAAACGATTGCGGCGGCGTTTTAAAACCGCCCATTTCCAAAACTGGTTGAGACCTAAACTGCCGATTAGCGCCAACACCAACCCGGTTACAAAACATCCCAAATAGATCGGTTGCCAACTGTTGGCGATCAAATTTTTGATCCAGTCCATTTTGCTGGCGTCGGGTGGCACCTCCAGGTCCGGTACGCCCAGTATCACGCAGCCCACTTTGTACCCAAGGAAATACATCGGAAACATGGTGATAGGGTTGTTGAACAAGGTCGCGACAATCGACATAGGCAGATTGGCTTTCCACCAGATGGCTAAGAGTACCGCCAGCATGGTGTGCGCAGGAATCGGTTGAAAACCGCAAAATATGCCAATCCCCAAACCTAGCACCACATTGCGGCGTTTGGTGGTCCAGAGCTGTCGATTATCGATAAAACCGCGTAATGGACTGACATACGAGGCATCGCGAATCTCTTTCGGGTCGGGTAGAACACGTTGAAAAAAGCGTCTGGGCATGGTGATATTCTAACGGCTTGGTTATACTTTTGCTGACTAAAGGAATTAGTCCACATTTTTTAAACGATCAGCAAGGAAGCGATCATGCAAATATCCCGGGGCGGCGTACTCGCACGCCCGCACAAATCAATTCAGCCGTCTAGTAAAAACCCGCGTGTGCTCAGTCGCACACTGGCGCTGGTATTGTTCACTTTGGCCTTTGTTGCCGGCATATTTTTTGTGCAGCAACAATCCAGACTTTTCACGAGTCTTGAACTTTTATGCGTTCTTTTGCCAACTACAGTGTTCTGCTTGTATCTCTGGCGACTGCAAAGGCTTAAAAGACTAACCGCTTTCCTTTTGAAGATCGGATTACTTGTAATGCTGGGTATCGGTATGGGTTACTTGCGTGCCCACATTCAGGCGCATGTGTATTTGTCTAATTCCGCCGCACCGGATGTGATGGCGCAAGATCTCTCACTCGATGCCTGTATTGCCAGTATTCCGCAAGCCAAGGGTTCGGTACTACGTTTTGTGATCCAGCCACAGGATGAACAAGTCACGCATATTCGTCGCATTCGGGTTAATGCCTACAATCTGGAAGACCCGAAAAAATTTACTGCCGGGAGTTGTTGGAATTTTACTTTGCGACTGAAAACCACACGTGGCTTACGTAATAACGAATCCTTCGACTATGAACTCTGGTTGTATCAGCAGGGCATTGGCGCGACGGCGTATTTACGTGCTGAGGCAATTGACTTAGAGACAAACCGTTACCCCTGGTTGCAAGTGCGTGAAGGTCTGGCCAATACCATTCGTTCTGCCTTGCCGGGAAATTCGAATATCACCGCACTGATCCTTGGATTAAGTTTGGGATTACGTGACGACATCTCAACAGAACAATGGACGGTATTACAAAATACCGGCACCAGTCATTTATTGGCGATATCCGGTTTGCACATATCCATTGCCGCCATGTTTGGGTTTTATCTGGGTAAAATTCTCTGGCTTGCCTGGGCCTTACCAGCATCACGCATATCAAGACTCGCGCAACCGGCGTTTTCACCCCTCAAATGTGGTCTATTACTTGGTGGCGGGTTTGCTTTCATCTATGCCGCATTGGCCGGATTCTCGGTGCCAACCCAGCGTGCCTGCATTATGTTGTTGGTGGCAAGTATTGGCGTGTTTGGTAAACGCCGCTTACACGCCGTGTCAATTTTGGCTTTGGCTTTGCTGATGGTGACCGCCATGGATCCGATCGCAGTTATGGCGAGTGGCACCTGGTTGTCGTTCATGGCGGTTGCGGTATTAATCTATTTAGCCAAACGCGACAAAGTATTTAACCGACCTGAGAAAAAACTCTTACGACGTTTTAAGCACAAGTTCTCAGGCCTGATGCGTATGCAGTTTTTACTGGTTTTGCTGTTAAGTGTACCGGTGGCCATGAGTTTTTCCAAAGTCAGTCTGGTTGCGCCGCTGGTTAATCTGGTGCTTATTCCACTATTCACGCTGAGTGTGGTGCCCGTATTGTTGGTCGCCGTTATCCTGCAGGGCGTTTTGCCTGAATTGTCTCAACAGCTTTATTGGTGGGAACATCAATGGTTAGGCGTAGTCTGGCAAATGTTGGAATGGGTGTCGGTCTGGTCACTGAGCAGTCAGGATCTCAGGCTGGGTTGGTTCCAGATCCTGTGTGTGCTTATTTTGCTTATCACTTTGATCTTGCCCCGTGGTCTTGTGGCACGCCATTATGCAAGTGTATTGATACTGCCTTTGATCAGTGGTTTCGCTCCAGGTAAATCCGTAAAGTCGGGTCTCAGCATGCAGGTCTATGATGTGGGGCAGGGCTTGTCGGTATTCATACAAACGCAACACCATCAGTTGATCTATGACACCGGACCGGCATTTCGACAGGGCGGCAATACCGCCGAGATGGTGGTGATACCTGACTTGCAGGCACGCGGTGTACGGCAACTCTCCGGTGCCATCATCAGTCACAGCGACAATGATCACGCAGGCGGACTTGCTTCGATTCAAAAAGCCTTTGCTCCGAAAGTATTGTATGCGCCGGCAAAAGATCCACTTCCCGGTTCAATGCCGTGTACGGCTGGCACAACATGGACATGGGACGACGTCAGCTTTGCGTTTTTACATCCTTCACCGTCCACACTTAGTGGTGACAATAACGATTATTCTTGTGTCCTGAAGATCTCCTACGCCGGTCGCTCGATCTTGTTAACCGGGGATATAGAAACTTTGGCCGAATACGAGTTATTGCAACAGCACAGCAACGACAATAGTCTTTTAAACAGCGACATCGTTTTTGCGCCACATCACGGCAGCCTTTCTTCCTCCACCCCAGAATTTGTTCAAGCGACGCAAGCTGACCAGGTAATTTTTGCGGCCGGCTTTGCCAATCGTTGGCGTTTTCCCAAGATCGAAGTGGTCGGGCGCTGGCAAAGGATTGGGGCCCGTATTCACAACATTGCTGCAAGTGGTCAATTGGAATTTCAAATAAGTCCGGGTGGAAGTATCAAATCCACATCCTGGCGCGAGACAAATTGCCGCTATTGGCATCAGGACTGTGCAATAAATGCACAATAAACCCACAGCAATGTCAATGGAATAAATCCGCTAAAATCCTGAATTGAATAGATATTCCGCTGACATGACTGTTAAAATAACGCGATAAATCAAATAATTTTCGCCCCACAGATAGAGAGTCTGCATGTACGAAATATTCAGAGCTGGCGGTTGGATCATGTGGCCGTTACTGGCTTGTTCCATCATCACAATGATCATATTGATCGACCGTTTCATTGCCTTACGCAAAGAAAAAGTCATTCCCCCCAAATTGACCGAAACCGTCTGGAGCTGGATCAAGAATCATCAGGTGGATGAGGAACGCTTGCGTGCCTTGCACAATAGTTCTCCCTTAGGGCGTGTGCTGGCGGCAGGTTTGGTACATCGCAATCAATCCACCGACATCATTAAAAGCAGTATTGAAGACACCGGGCGACACGTGGTACATGAAATGGAACGCTACCTGAATTCGCTGGGCACGGTTGCTGAAACCGCGCCATTGCTAGGCTTGTTAGGAACGGTGTGGGGCATGATCAAAGTATTTAATGCCATTGTTACCGAAGGAGTGGGCAATCCCGGGGTCTTGGCGGGTGGTATCTCGCAAGCCCTGATCACCACGGCCGCCGGTTTGTCGGTTGCGATCGTGGCCAAGATCGCTTATCGCTATTTGCACGGCAGGGTCTCGGAACTGGTTGTGGATATGGAAAAAGAAGCGATCCGTTTATTGCAAAGCATGGAAGGCAAACTGCCCTTGGCCGGGGTAGAGCCTACGGCCACCAAGATCAAGTAAGTAAAGAGCATGAATCTTCATCCACGCATCCTCAGCGAACCCAGCATCAATCTGACCTCATTGATCGATGTGGTGTTCCTGTTGTTGATATTTTTCATGGTCTCGACCAGTTTTACCAAAGAGTCGGAAATGAAGATCACTTTGCCACAAGCCGAGGTCGAAACCCCGGCGTCCATTGATCCAAGCATTGAAATAGTAATAACGGCCGATGGCAAATATTTCTTGAACGACAGAGAACTCATCAACTCTGATCCGGCTACACTACGTGAAGCCATTTCGCGTGAAGTTGGTGAAGATCGAAATATGCCCATTACCATTCGTGCCGATGGTAACGCCACGCATCAATCGGTGGTGGCGGCCATGGATGTGGCCGGACGCCTGGGTTTTGCCAATTTGAACATTGTTACCGTAACGCCAGATAAGAACTGATCCCGACCATGCCAGTCGCAAATTGGGAAATCTATGCCTTTTATACATCTTGATGCACCCGGAAAAGTGACCTTCAAGCGTTTGCTTGGGTATATATTCCGTTATAAGCAATTTTTCCCGATCATAATATTGTGTCTGTTGTTTCTGGCTCTGGCGAATGGCGCCCTGGCCAGTATTATTGAGCCCATAGTAGATAAGGTCTTCGCCGAACGTGATCCTTTCTGGTTGACTTGGGCACCGTGGTTTTTGTTTATATTGTTTGTGGTTCGCGGTGGCTCCACGGCCGGCACCACGTTTTTTATGGGTAAGCTGTCACGTAAAGTGATCTTTGACCTCAGGCACGATCTGTTTGCCAAGTACACCTTGTTACCGACCGCCTATTTTGACAATACCAACGATGGCGAGCTCACGGCAAAAATGACTTACCACGTTGAGCAAGTGGCACAAACTGCGAGCAGGGCATTACGCACTTTGGTCGAAGACAGTTTAACCATTGTGGTCTTGCTGATTGTCATGCTCATGAAAAGCTGGCAATTGTTCTTGTTTGTGTTTGCGATTATTCCGATCTTGATGTTGATCATCCAGATCGTGAGTAAATTATTCAAACGCTACAGCGAACGCATTCTGGATTCGGTATCGGATATTACACAAATCTCGGAAGAGTCCATAATCGGCCACAAGGTGGTCAAAGCCTACAGTGGTCAAGCACAAGCCCAACAGGATTTTAAGCAGAGTAATCTGAAAAATTATTTGGGCAATATGAAAGTGCTTTTGACCCGTTCGAGTAGCAATCTGCTGGTGCAACTGGTGGCCGGTGTTGCGGTCGGCTTGATCATATATTTTGCGTCGCGTCACACCGATCTGCAAACCGGCGAGTTTATGGCGTTTTTAACCGCCTTGCTCATGATCAATACCCCGATCAAAAAACTCCTAAACGTTAATGAAGTAATACAAATGGGTCTGGCATCAGCCGCCAGTGTGTTTGAAGTGTTGGATGAAGCCGGGGAGATTGACGAGGGTACTCGCGAGTTGCAGACGGATAATTTGCAACTCAGTTTTCATGACGTGAGTTTCAGTTACGTAGGAAAAGCGGAACCGGTTCTCATGCATCTCAACTTCACGCTGGAAAAAGGAAAAATGTTGGCCTTGGTTGGAAGCTCTGGCAGTGGCAAATCCACGATCGCCAGTTTGATCCCACGCTTTTATGACGTCAGTTCCGGCTTCGTTTTGCTTAACGGGCATGACATTCGTGAATACGCTTTACACGATCTGCGAAGATCGATCGCGTATGTTGGCCAGGATGTGTTCTTGTTCAACGATACCATTGCCAACAACATCGCTTACGCCTGTTCGCATGAATACAGCGAAAAAGACATTATTGCCGCAGCCCAGGCCGCACATGTTATGGAGTTTGTGAACGAATTGCCCGAGGGTCTGGATACCATGGTGGGCGATCGTGGCGTCTTGTTATCGGGTGGTCAGCGACAACGCATCGCCATTGCCCGTGCCATCATGAAAAATGCACCTATACTCATTCTGGATGAAGCCACTTCGGCACTGGACACCGAGTCGGAGCGTTTGGTGCAAGACGCTTTGCAACAACTGATGCAAGGCCGCACAACATTAGTCATCGCGCATCGTCTGTCTACAGTAGAGATGGCCAATGAGATTCTGGTGATGGAGAACGGGCAGGTCATAGAACAAGGTGACCATAAATCCTTATTGGCCAGAAACGGGCAATACGCCAAATTACAACAACTGCAAACCGGTTCGCTGTAACACAGGGTCCGGGCAAGTATTTTAAGATGCAAAAACTCGAACAGTATCTGCTCAGGGTCTGGTACGGCGAGAAAAACTCCCCGTGGTTTTTACGCTGCCTTGTTCCCTTGTACGTTTTCCTGCTTCAATTTCGCAAACTGCTATACAGGATAGGCTTAATAAAAACGGTCAAGTTGCCCAAACCGGTGATCGTGGTCGGTAATATTACCGTTGGCGGTACTGGTAAAACACCCGTGGTTATGCACTTGATCGAATTACTCCGTGAGCATGGATTAAAGCCCGGCGTGATCAGTCGTGGCTACGGAGGCAGTCGATCACATTTAGCCAGTGTGATGCTGGATACCACCAGTCTGGCATCGGAAGTTGGTGATGAGCCCTACATGATCTTTCAGAAAACCCGGGTTCCATTTGCCATCGGGAAGGCCAGAGTGGCGGCTGCACGAACCCTGCTTGCCAATGCCCCGGATGTTGATGTGATCCTAAGTGATGACGGTTTGCAACATCGTAAACTTGGACGAGATCACGAGATCGTGGTGCTGGATGGTCAGCGCGGCTTGGGGAATGGGAATCTAATTCCAGCTGGTCCATTGCGAGAAAAGAAAACACGCCTGCACCAGGCCGATATTTTATTGTGTAATGGAGAGCCCGTACATGATTCATTGCAAAATCTGGTGCTACAAAGTTTTACGCTAGAGCCGGGAGTTATTTGTCAGCTCAATTCAGGCAGGCAACAGGCCCTGACGGCACTCTCAGGTCGATCGGTTCATGCCTTTGCCGGTATTGGAAACCCCGAGCGGTTTTTTAATTTGCTGGAAAAGTATGAAGTAAAGGTCACTCGTCATGCGCTGGGTGATCATGCGGCTATGCCACACAAATTCTTTGAACGGCATAGTAATGAAATTATTCTGATGACCGAAAAAGATGCGGTTAAATACCCGGACTTGCAGGCAGACAATATCTGGTTTGTTCCTGTTACACTGAACTTGCAGTCCGAGGCAATTGACTCAATGATAAGCTCATTAGTCGAACCAACCAGCAAGCAAACAACATGAACTACAAATTAGTCATTCCTGCGCGCTACGATTCACAGCGCTTACCCGGTAAACCGTTAAAGCTAATTCACGGTCGCACCATGATCGAGCGCGTGATCGACAAGGCCCTGGCATCAAATGCCAGTGAAGTCATAGTGGCTACCGATGACGAGCGCATTGCTAAAGCTGTAAAAGATTCCGGCGTTAAGTGCTTTATGACCTCAAAAGACCATCAAAATGGGACCGAGCGCATAACCGAAGTAGCCTTGAAACAAGGCTGGGATGCTGAAACTCTGGTGGTTAATTTACAAGGAGACGAACCCTTGATGGTGCCGGCATTACTGGATCAAGTTGCAGGTTTACTGGACTCGGATCCAGCTGCTGCGATGGCCACATTGTGTTTGCCATTCCATGATCAGGAAAACCTTGCCAATCCGAATGTGGTCAAGGTTGTGTTTAATAAACAGCAATACGCTCAATACTTTAGTCGTGCACCAATACCCTTCCCGCGCGACACCAAGAAATTTCTTGCCTACCGACATTTGGGTCTCTACGCCTATCGGGTTAAAACGCTTAAAAAGCTGATCACCCTGCGTCCGACCGAGCACGAACAAACAGAAAAACTGGAACAATTACGCGCACTGGATAACGGTTTGTTGATCAAGATCGCTACCGCAAACGGGGTTCCCGGGCATGGCGTGGACACTGAGGAAGATCTTAAAAAAGTTACCGAATTTTTAAATTCCTCCGAATAAATGCTATGCGCAGTCCTGATACTACACTCGAAAAAAAACCCGCCAGTATTCTATTTGTGTGTTTGGGGAATATTTGCCGTTCGCCCACAGCACATGGTGTGTTTGAACATCAATTAAAAAAGGCCGACCTGCATACCAGCATTCGTATAGATTCAGCCGGAACCGGTGCTTATCATGTTGGCGAATTACCGGACTCGCGCATGCGTGCCAGTGCCAGGCAACACGGAATCAGTCTTGAGCATATCCGTGCACGTGCGGTACATGAAAGCGACTTTGAAGAGTTTGATCTGATTCTGGCCATGGATGAATCAAATTTCAGTGACCTCATGGCAATCTGCCCTGAACACTTGCAGCACAAGATCAGACTATTTCTGGATTTTTCCCGTCATGCTGAATTGCAATCGGTCCCGGACCCGTATTTTGGTGACCAGGACGGTTTTGATCATGTCATGCGCTTGATCACTGAAACTTGCGAAAACCTGATTGCATACATCAGGATGTTAAATGACAAGATTTGATTTTCTATTTCAATGCGCACATAAAAAAACCGGTCAATGACCGGTTTTCATCTGAGCTAAATAAAGACGTTTAGCCGTTTTCTTTGTTTTTTGGCACCACATTATCGGAATGGCTTAATGTGAATGCCGACTTGCCATCACTTATCTTTTTAACTGGAGTCTCTTTTTGAGCTTCAGCAGTTTTCTTGGGTACCGGTCTTTTCTCAACGGCCTTGGGAATGGCTGGTGCGGTCGTTGTTTGTGCAGCACTCGTGGTTGAGAATCCAAACCCGCCACTTTTAGCCGGCGCCGGTATTTCGGCGGTAGCTTGAGCAGGCGCTTTGCTTGGTGGAGTTTGTGGTTTTGGGGTCACTGGCTTTGGAGTGTGTTGTGTTGGAGTCTGAGGAGCTTGTTGCGGCTTTTGCTCAGACTTTGCTGCCTTAGCTTCAGGTGCTGCCGGTTTGGGAGCAGCGGGTTTGGGAGCAGCGGGTTTAGGTGTCGCAGGTTTAGGTGCCGCAGGTTTAGGTGCTGCAGATACCTCAGGCTTGGACGGAGCAAAACGCATTGCTTCGCTTTGCTTGTTTTCAGGTTTGCTATCCGGGGCCGCTGCCAATGGGGCTACATAACCAGAATTTGACGCTTGGCTTGGTGCGGCAGGCTTGGAAACGGGCGTTTCGACTTTTTGTTCTGCTCGCTTGACCTCCGGCTGTACACTTGCCGACTTGGATTCCGGTTTGGCTTGTTGCGCTGCTTGTTTTACAGGTTCCGCAGTTTGGGATTGCGGCTTGTCATCACGTGGTTGCGATTGTTGTTCGTTGCTACGCGGGTTGCGACGACGGTTACGATTGCGATTGCGTCCTTGGCGCTGACGCCCCTGTTTTTGCTCGCCGCTTTGTTGCTTGGCTTGTTGATTATCTTGCCGGATCTGTGTGTCTGTGGATTTTGTATCTGTTACATCGGAATTTTCATCGCGAGACCTTTGTTGTTTGCGTTGCCCCTGTTTGCGATCTTGCTGCTTGCCTTTTTGACTTTGACTACGATCAGACTGGGTCTTGTGTTTTGATTGGCCGCGCCCGCGTTCATTACGCTTTTGGTTTTGAGATTTCTGACCCTGTTGCTTGCCGCGGCTTTGTTGCTTGCCTGAACGGCTTTTGTCTTGGCCCTGCTTGCCACGTGGTTGACGACTCTTGGAATCCTTGCGTTCACGAGATTCTTTGTCTTTACGGACTTTTTCTTCGCTTGTCGGTTTTTCTGTTGCGCTACCGGTAAACCAATTAGTCACTCGTTTAATCAGTCCAAGTTCTTTTACCGGAGCTTTTTCGGAGGTAGGTTTACGTGACTTAACGGGCTTTTGAGTTTTCTTTTTTGGTACGTGTTGTGGTGCAGGTGTTTCTGGAAGAATATTGGCAACCGCCGGAACTTCCGGTGTTTGTTTTTTGCCGAATTTGTCCAGATCAACCAATGGCAAATCTTCAATTTTGGATGCCAGGTCAACACTGGAACCCTGATTTTCAGGCAGGGCCATTTCATCGCCTTTAATGCGGCGCAAATGGAAATGCGGGGTTTCCAGTTGTGCGTCGGGCAAAACGATCACACGCACATTGTTGCGAGTTTCGATCTCTGCAACCCATTCGCGTTTTTCATTCAACAAATAAGTGCTGACATCGACGGGTAATTGGGCAACAACTTGTGAGGTGTTGTCTTTTCTGGCTTCGTCGCCGATCAAGCGCAGAATAGACAGTGATAGCGATTCAACGTCGCGTATTGATCCCAGGCCACTGCAACGTGGACAGGTCATGGTATTGGCTTCACTTAGAGAAGGGCGTAAGCGTTGACGTGACATTTCCATTAAACCAAAACGCGAGATACGTCCAATTTGTATACGCGCGCGATCATGCCGTACCGATTCTTTCATTCGGCGTTCCACTTCTTTTTGATTGCGTTGCTGGTACATGTCGATGAAGTCAATAACTATCAAGCCGCCAAGATCGCGTATGCGTAATTGACGCGCAATCTCTTCAGCCGCTTCAAGGTTCGTGTTTAAAGCGGTAGCTTCAATATCGCCACCTTTGGTTGCTCGCGCGGAGTTAATGTCGATAGAGGTCAAGGCTTCAGTGCGATCAAACACCACACTACCGCCGGAAGGCAGGTCAACGGTGTGAGCAAAGGCAGAATTGATCTGGCCTTCGATCTGAAAACGGTTAAACAATGGAACGTCATCGTTATAAAGTTTTACTTTGCGTTCGTATTGCGGCATAACTTTAGCCACAAAGTTTTTTGCTTCCTGGTAAATTTCATCGTTATCAATAACGATCTCGCCAACTTCACCACTGAAATGATCGCGTAAGGCGCGCAATATCGGCTTATTCTCTTGATAGATCAGGAAGGGGGCTTTGCGTTTTTCCGAAACTTCATAGATCGCATTGGCAATATTGACCAGATAGTCAAGATCCCATTGCAGTTCTTCGACATTGCGTCCCACTGCCGCGGTACGTGCAATTGCACCCATGCCATCCGGTACTTTCAAATTGTTCATGACCTGACGTAATTCGTTACGGTCTTTACCTTCGATGCGACGCGATACGCCACCGGCTTTGGCATTGGTTGGCATGCACACCAGGTAGCGACCGGCCAGACTAATAAACGTGGTTAGGGCTGCGCCTTTGTTTCCACGTTCGTCTTTTTCAACCTGTACGACTACTTCAGTGCCTTCTTTGAGCACTTCTTTGATGTTGGGCTTGCCTTTACCGCTATAGTTTGAGAGGTATTCTTTGCCGATCTCTTTGAGAGGCAGAAATCCGTGACGTTCAGCCCCGTAATCAACAAACGCGGCTTCGAGACTCGGCTCGACCCGGGTGATTACGCCTTTGTATATATTGGCTTTACGTGATTCGCGCGCTGGCGATTCGATGTCGAGGTTGTAAAGGTGTTGGCCATCGACCATTGCAACGCGCATCTCTTCGGATTGCGTTGCGTTTACTAATAATCTTTTCATGGGTTTTGCTTTCCAACCAATCCCATGATCTGTTGTGTGCGAGGTGTTTTGAAGAATTGAAAACTGGTAAGAGATTCTGGCTTAAGCCGGTCTCTGTGTGTGAGGGACGTACTGAAATCGCTACAGTCGGTGTCAACAGACTGGTTAGGCAATTTAATAAATAGCAAACTATGTATAACATTTTAAAGGTTATGTGTTTTTCGCTTTTACGTCATCTCTGAATTTTCGATTGGCCGACAAACGTTTGTATTGCGTTGTGGCTCTGTGCTCGAACAACAAATCGAGATTGGTATTATTTAGGGTTTATTATTTTGTTTATAAACCGGTGGTAAAAAAAGGTGCTACATTGCTGATATTGGGGCAAATGCCGCAACAGCAAGGTTGCGAAATCTTTGCGTTCTCAAAAAATGTTATATTTCAATTACTTGAAACAAAGTCTAATGAGACGTTAGACGTGCGAACTATACAGTAAATAGTCGGGTGCCGCAATGCCACAATCTTCACGCAAAGGTGTAAAATGTCTTTTTTTTCAATAACTAAGCATGACTGAGCAAAAATCCAGCACCGGGCTTAAACCATCAAATCTGTTCACTGTTGCGGACGACGAGGCCGGACAGCGCCTGGATAATTACTTGTTGCGGGAATTCAAGGATCTGCCACGCAGCCATTTGTATCGCCTGGTTCGCACCGGTCAGGTACGCATAAATAAAAAGCGCTGTAAGCCAATGCAAAAATTGTCTGCGGGTGACCAGATCCGCTTACCGCCAAAAATGGTTTTGGAGCGTCAGGAAAATCTTGAGGCCAAGCCACAACTAAGCCTTGGTTCAAAACTGGCTGAGCGCTTGCAGAATTCTATTTTGTTTGAAGACGAACGCTTGCTCATCATTGATAAGCCATCGGGCATGGCGGTACATGGCGGTAGTGGAATTTCATTAGGCGTGATCGAGGCCATGCGCTTGTTGAAACCGCAACAGCAATATCTGGAATTGGTGCATCGTCTCGATCGTTCAACCAGTGGTTGTTTGGTGCTTGCCAAAAAACGCAGTGCCTTGCGTGAATTGCACCGGCAAATTCGTGACAATGAAGTCAAAAAACAATACCTGACTTTGTTAAAAGACCATTGGTCGGATCGCGCCCGAGTGGATTTACCATTGGACGTTGAACATCGAAAAGGCGGTGAGCGGCACGTTGTCGTGAGTGAGAAGGGCAAAAAGTCACTTAGCCATTTCAATCGCTTACAACACTACATTGCTGAAAAAAACAAAAACCTTAAAGTCAGTTTAATGCAGGTTGATCTTGAGACAGGCCGCACACATCAAATACGCGTGCATGCACAAGCTAAACAACATCCCGTGGCTGGTGATGATCGTTATGGCGATCGCGAGTTTAACAAGCAGCTAAAAAAACTGGGTTTAAAGCGACTGTTCCTGCACGCGCACAATATTGAATTCACACACCCGAAGTCTGGCGAAGAATTGTCAATTAGCGCGCCTTTGCCGGATGATCTAAGCAGACTGATCGATAAACTCAAGCCTGTTTGAATTCGTCGGCTCAGGGAATTTTAATTCCTATTTTCTGCAAACAATTTGCCACCCAGATCATCGGAAGTCCAATCAAGGCCGTCGGGTCCTGGTTTTTGATCTTTTTGAAAAGACTAATGCCTAACCCTTCCGACTTAAAACTGCCTGCACAATTTAAAACATCTTCTGCGTCTACATAATTTTCTATTTGTTTTAAACTCAGTTCTTTAAAGTACACTTGAGTGACATCAAGGTGTTCAAATTTTTCTGCATGGGTAAGTACCGACACAGCAGTAAAGAATTCTACTTTGTCGTTTTTGAAGGTCGAAAGTTGTTTTATCGCGTTTTCCCGGGAACGCGGTTTACCCAGTATTTTCCCGCGATGACTGGCAACCTGGTCCGAACCGATGATCACCAGGGTTTCATCCGCCATACTTTCCAGTCGGTCGAGAACAAATTGAGCTTTACGGGTTGCGAGACGTTGAGTGAGTTCTTGCGCAGATTCACCTGGCCGGCAAGTTTCATCAATATCTGAAGAAACTTGTTCAAAATCAATGCCTAAGCGGTTCAGCAGTTCAGCCCGAAAGGGCGATTGTGAGGCCAGGATGACATGAAATTTATTCTTTACTAGGCTCATTTCTACTCTTGATCACGAAAATGCCGGGATAAATCTGATGCAGACTCGATGTTAAAAGTGATCAGACTGTGGTCAATCCCTAAAAAAGTAATTATAATAACAGGTTATGTCGATAGATTTACTGCGTCCGATACGCGTTACGGATGCCGCCGGACAGGCACTGTTGATCGAGCAGGCCATTAAAGCCCAAGATTTTCCTGGAGTAAACACATTGCTTTTCGCAGACGAAAGTGGCGAAGACCCGGTGTTACGCCTTCAGGCAAAATTTACCAGAACAAGAGAAGATAAACAATCACTTAGTTTGCAAATCGATGGAACAATATTTGTCAGCTGTCAAAGATGTTTAGGAAAAATGAACATCGATGTAAAACACAGTAATAATTATGTTTTAGTGGCAACGGATAAAGACGCAGAAAAGTTTGTCGAAACCGATGAGGAGATTCTGGTTTTGGCAAATCAGGAATCGCAACTGAATATACGTGAGGGCGAACTGGACTTGGGCGCATTATTGGCCGAAGAATTGCAATTAGCCATACCGTTCTATCCGCGTCATGAACATGCAGAAGAGTGCGTAGAGTCGGGATGGGAAAAATATTCCGCAGACACCCAAAGTGTTGAAGCGACTTTTGAGGAAGAAAAACAACGACCGTTTGCGGGTTTGAAAGACCTGATCAAACATTAATACAGAATTTATGCCAGTGGCTTATGCCTTGTAAGCTCGCTGGAAAAAGAATTTGATTTATATTTTGGAGAATACCAATGGCAGTACAAAAGAGTAAAAAAACCCCGTCACGTCGCGGCATGCGTCGTTCACACGATGCTTTGAAAGGCAAAACATTGTCGACCGATCCAACAACTGGTGAAACGCATTTGCGTCACACTGTAACGGCGGATGGTTATTACCGTGGCAAGCAAGTCATCAAGCCCAAGGTCAATGAGTTTGATATGGACGAGATGGATGAGATGGAAGACTAAATAACCATCCAGTAATCCAAGCCGTGTAGATATTGATCTACGCGGCTTTTTTTATGCCTCCGGTATCAATTTTTGCACGATAAATAATACAAATGTTGCTGGTATTGAGTAGAATACAGTTAGTTTCAAATTGCTGCACTCACAGAGAATTCACATGCAAAGAATTTATTCCCGAATAACCGGAACCGGTCGCTGTAATCCACCCAAAATTTTAACCAACGCTGATCTGGAAAAGATCATGGATACTACCGATGAGTGGATCCAGACTCGCACCGGAATCAAGCAACGTCATGTCGCAGAAGATATGACCACCGTGGATATGTGCGAAGTAGCAGCCAAGGCCGCCATGGAGGCAGCCGGAGTGAGTGCCGAAGACATCGATTGTGTGATCGTGGGCACAACAACACCCGATCAGATATTCCCGAATCCTGGTTGTTTATTGCAAGAGCGCCTCGGCATTCATGGCCCCATGGCCTTTAGTCTGGAGGCAGCATGCACCGGGTTTATTTACGCCTTAGCCGTCGCGGATAAATTCATTCGCTGCGGCGATGTGAAAAAAGCCCTGGTGGTTGGTGGCGAACGCATTACCAATTTGCTGGACTGGGATGATCGCAGTACCGCGGTGCTGTTTGGTGATGGCGCTGGCGCGGTTATTCTGGAAGCGTCTGAAGAAGCCGGCATCATCTCAACCCATTTGCACGCCGACGGAAAGTACAAGGATCTACTCTACTATCCGGCGGGTATTGGTAAGGGTGTGGAAACCTTTAAAGGTGAAGAAGCGCAACTGCGTATGACCGGAAATGAAGTATTCAAAACCGCCGTTAAGCAATTGGGCAATGTTGTGCTGGAGACACTGGAAAAAAATAATCTTCAGAAAAGCGATATCGACTGGTTGATCCCGCATCAGGCCAATATGCGAATTATTAAAGCCACGGCTAAAAAATTGAATATGCCAATGGAACGCGTTGTGCAAACGGTTCAAATTCATGGCAATACGTCTACCGCATCAGTACCCATGGCACTGGACGTGGCGGTACGAGACGGGCGCATCAAGCGCGGGGAAACTTTATTGTTGGAAGCGTTTGGTGGCGGCTTTACCTGGGGTTCTGCCTTGCTGGTGTATTAGGAACGCAGTAAATTCCTGATTAATCGAAATCGACCAGATCCCAGTCCTGGGTTTCCTCAAAGGTCACATCATCTTTGATCGCTTCGCGTTTTTTACCTTTGGGCTGTTTGCCGATGATAATAAACGGAGCAACATCCGGGCGGATCAACAAGTGCAAACAAAGCACCGCTTCGGTATCACCATTAGCCAGTTGCAAGCCTTTAATTTTAAACAAGCGTGACGTGCGCTCAAACTTTTTAACCAGATTCGTCTCATTCTCGAAGTCGTTACTGGCTTTGTTGAATTTTTCCTTGAGCAGGGCAATGTAGACCGGTTTGACCGCACTTAGTGCCGCACCGATATTTTCGATGGCTTGTTCCTTGCTTACGCCCTTGGTCAGGAATTTATTGGTGTCACGGTATAAACCGACTTGAAGCTTGATCCCGAGTTTGTTGTTGATCAAGGTGTAATCAATAACACGCTTGTTATCAACCAATAAACTGTACTCGTCCTTGAATTCAGGTACATCGTCGTCATCATAGCGTGCTTTCGAGAACAAGCCTTTGATTTTACTTTTGATATTAGATATCAGGTCGTCTTCCATATTGTCTGATTTTACAGAAATACTGGTGATGATTAAAGGATTATTAGTCGGATGCGGGACTTTTATCAGGGTGTAATTGGTTCAAAGGTACCGATAATCCGTTTTGACTGACTATTCGCGCATGTCGGCGTTTTAGCTTTCTTGGCTCTGGTGCGCCACAAGAGTGGGCAATAGTCTCTACTTCTTTACGCATGGTCTTGGCGAAATTTGCCACGCGTTCAGCTTTATTTTCTACCACCAGGCCACTTTGCAATTTTTCATCGTGGGTAGTGATCCCGGTTGGGCAGGTGTTTTTGTTACATTGCATGGCCTGGATGCACCCAAGTGCAAACATAAAGCCGCGTGCATTATTAACAAAATCAGCCCCCATGCATAAGGCCCAGGCAACTTCGGAAGGATTAATACGTTTACCCGACGCAATAACTTTTATACGCTTGCGTAAACCGTATTCGTTTAATTTATCGACTAACAAGGGTAAGGATTCTTTGAGCTGCAAACCCATTTCATCAATCAGCGCCTGGGGTGCAGCACCGGTGCCACCGTCCCCACCATCAACAGTAATAAAATCTGGGGCATATTCGGGTCCGCGTTTTAGTATGGCCTGCAGAAATTCATCCATCCAGAATTCGGAACTTAAAACAATTTTTATTCCCACTGGAAGCCCGCTGACATTACGTAAGCGATTTATCAAATCGATGAGTTCTTCATTGTTTCCGGCATCAAGGTGACGGTTCGGACTTAATGACGCTTGTCCGGCAGGAATCCCGCGTATCTTGGCGATCTCTGGGGTGACTTTCTCAGCCGGCAAGATGCCACCTTTACCGGGCTTGGCCCCTTGTGCAAGTTTGAGTTCGATCATTTTCACTTGTGGATAATTGGCAATCTCCTTGAGTTTATTTTCATCCAGATTGCCGTCTTTATCGCGGGCACCATACTTTGCAGTGCCCAGCTGAAAAACCACATCACAGCCACCTTCCAAATGATACGGCGATAAACCGCCTTCTCCGGTGTTAAGCCAAATTCCCGCTTGCTTGGCACCGCGTGATAATGCCTGAATCGCCGGTTTGGAGAGTGAACCAAAACTCATGGCAGAAATGTTAAAGAACGACGAGGTGACATACGGTTTGCGTGCCTGGGGCCCAATGGTTAACGGGGTTGGCGATTGTTTTTCGTGCTCTTGCGGAGGGTAGGCGGCATTCACAAAGATCACCGTTCCCTCGGGAGTCAAATTTTTTGTCGAACCAAATGCGGTGGTGGTACTTAAATTTTTCGCGGCACGATAGACCCAAGAGCGTTGTGCGCGATTAAACGGTAATTCTTCACGGTCCATGGCGAAAAAATACTGACGAAAGAACTCACCCAGGTGCTCGAAAAAATACCGGAATCTTCCAATCACCGGGTAGTTGCGCAATATGGTTTTTTTGCGCTGGGTTTTGTCGCGGATGTACATGATGAAGACCGCGAGAACAGCAATGCCTATTGCTGTGATGAACAAGGTTGCAAGAAATTGCAATACCGGAACGATGTAGTCGTTAAACCAGGTCATCATCTAACTCCACTGGGTAGGGAACGGATGCGAAATGCCAGTGTATCTTAAACCTTTTGACCGGCGAGTAACAGCCAAGTTTCAACCACGGTATCCGGATTGAGTGACATGCTTTCTATGCCTTGATCCAGTAACCATTCTGCCAGATCCGGGTGATCGGAAGGGCCTTGACCACAAATGCCAATGTATTTTTTCTGTTGTTTGCATGCGGTGATCGCCATGCTGAGCATTTTTTTGACCGCAGCGTCGCGTTCATCAAATAAATGTGCGATCACACCTGAATCTCGATCGAGTCCGAGGGTTAATTGGGTCATGTCGTTTGAACCAATTGACATACCGTCGAAGTGTTCCAGAAACTCGTCGGCGAGCAGGGCATTGGATGGCAACTCACACATCATGATAAGTTTTAAACCATGCTTGCCCCGCTCCAGATCCTCGGTTTTAAGTAACTCTACCACTTGCGCGGCTTCGGCCACTGTGCGCACAAACGGGATCATCACTTGCACATTATCCAGGCCCATGTCGTTACGGACCTTGCGTATTGCCGCACATTCCAGCGCAAAACATTCGCGAAAATCGTCACTGATGTAACGCGAAGCACCACGAAAACCCAGCATCGGGTTTTCTTCATGCGGCTCATAATTCTCACCGCCAACCAGATTTGCGTATTCATTGGATTTGAAATCCGACATGCGCACGATCACAGGCTGCGGATAAAAGGCTGCAGCTATTGTGGCAATTCCCTCGCTGAGTTTATCAATATAAAAATTTACCGGGTCTTTGTATCCGGCGATCAATTGCGAGATGTTTTTTTGTAAACTGGCAGACTGTTGTTCGAATTCCAATAAGGCTTTTGGATGAATGCCGATCATGCGATTAATAATGAATTCGAGTCGCGCCAGACCGACACCGCGATGTGGCAAACTGGCAAAATCGAAGGCGCGATCCGGATTGCCAACATTCATCATGATCTTGACCGGTACTTCGGGCAAAGTATCCAGTGCAATCTCATTACGCACAAATTCCAAGTCACCGGCATAAATATTTCCAGTATCACCTTCGGCACATGACACCGTGACACTCTGTCTGTCCTGCAGTATTTGCGTAGCATTGCCGCATCCGACTACGGCCGGAATTCCGAGTTCACGTGCGATGATCGCAGCATGACAGGTGCGACCACCCCGATTGGTGACGATTGCCGAAGCACGTTTCATGACCGGTTCCCAGTCCGGATCCGTCATGTCGGCGACCAGTACATCGCCAGTCTGCATGCTGTCCATTTCACTCACGTTCTTAATCACACGAACCTTGCCGGCGCCAATGCGTTGTCCAATGGCACGCCCGGTCAATAAAATCTCGGAATGTTGTTCCAGTTGGTAGCGTTCCAGGGTATTACCACTGCGACTTTGGACCGTTTCAGGACGCGCTTGCAGAATATAGATCTTGCCGGTGATACCGTCTTTACCCCATTCGATATCCATGGGGCGTTGGTAATGTGATTCAATTGCGAGCGCTTGCCGCGCCAGGGTTTCAACATCGTCATCGCTGAGGCAAAACTGTTGACGGTCTTCCTGACTGTTTTCCACGGTTTTGACGGCTTTGCTGTGCGAATTGTGCTCGGCATACACCATTTTTATGGCTTTGCTGCCCAAGGTACGCCGCAGAATGGCGTGCTTGTTTTCACGCAAGCTGTGCTTGCCCACATAAAATTCATCGGGATTTACAGCACCCTGCACAACGGTTTCACCCAGCCCATAGGAGGCCGTGATGAAAATGACATCACGAAAGCCGGATTCGGTGTCCAGGGTAAACATAACCCCACTGGCGCCGGTATCACTGCGTACCATTTGCTGAATACCGGCAGAAAGCGCTACGTTGTGATGCTCGAAACCATGGTGTACGCGATAAGCAATAGCGCGATCATTGTATAAGGAGGCAAAGACCTCTTTGATGGCGGTCAATACATTCTCTATTCCCCGCACATTCAAAAAAGTTTCTTGTTGTCCGGCAAAAGACGCATCGGGCAGATCTTCTGCGGTTGCGGATGAACGTACGGCAACAGCGAGGTCATTACCAATCTCATCGGTCATGCTGGTAAAAGCTACTCGTATAGCTTGCTCAAACGCACTTGAAAACGGCGCCTCTAGGATCCAGTTTCGAATATTTTTACCCGTCCGGGTTAATTGCTGAATGTTGTCAACATCCAGTCCATGCATTTCTTGCCGGATCTTTTCGGCCAATCCATCCTGTTCCAGAAACTCGCGATAGGCATGTGCAGTAGTTGCGAACCCGCCAGGCACATTCACACCGGATTCACTCAAGTTTGAGATCAATTCTCCAAGAGAAGCATTTTTGCCACCAACCTGATCAATGTCCTGCATGCCAAGGTCATTGAGACGAATAATAAAATCTTGCAAGTGCGTGTCCTCTTGTTTCGATGTGGCTGAAATCTTTTATCGGGCAGATTTCAGCATTAAGGAAATAAAATACCTGATCAATTCACACAGATTTGCTCATTGATGGGGCATAATTATGCCCGATTACCTCATACTGAATCGTTGATAAAATGACCAACTCTTCCGAACTGCCCAAGCGTTACGTGTACTTTATTTCAGATCAAACCGGGATAACCGCCGAAACCCTGGGGAAAAGTCTGCTAACCCAATTCAGTGGTATTCATTTTAAACAGGTAACCATCCCCTTTATTAACAGCATCGATAAGGCCGCGCAGACAGTTCAGGACATACACGCCAAAGCAGCCCAGAGTGGTGAACATATTTTTGTGTTCAGTACCATGGTGCAAGATGAGGTGCGTGAGATCTTTATGCAGCATTTTGATAAAAGTGCTGTTTTGTATATGGATTTTTTCGAGGCATTTATTGCTCCATTGGAGAAAGCTTTGGGTAAGGCCTCCACGCATCAGGTCGGACGAGCGCACAGTGCCGATACCAAAGCCTACACACAAAAAATTTCCGCGATCAATTACGCTTTGGCAAATGATGACGGCGTGCGAACCGATCATTACGCTGAGGCTGATGTGATCGTGGTTGGCGCGTCTCGTTCTGGAAAAACCCCGACGTGTTTGTTCCTGGCCTTGCAGTACGGGATTTATGCGGCTAATTACCCCCTGGCTGATGAAAATTTTGAAAAACTGCAATTGCCGGATTCTCTGAGCAAACATCGCCATAAATTATTCGGCTTGAATATTGAACCTGAGCGGCTGGCACAGATCCGTTCGGAACGCCGTCCAGACAGTCGATATGCGTCCATGCAGCAAGTGAATTATGAAGTGCGCCAGGCTGCGGCGATCTATCGCAAATTCAGAATTCAAAATACCGACACCACGCATTCATCGGTGGAAGAGATCGCCAGTATAATTTTGCAGCAAACCGACTTGAAACGTCGCATCTAGTAACGCACAATAAAAGCATGAAATATTCCGACAGTCGCATTGTTATCCCACGCTTAAGCAAACCGGTCAGTTTTGCGGCTTTAATGGCTTTATACGAAAGTAACTATATTCAACTCATGCGTTTTCTCAACGCAGACCGCAAACATATCGATTACGGTGAGGCGACCATTCGTTATGACAAGCACGCGGTGCACTGCAGGATCGAGGATGTAACCACCTACACAAGCCTGGTGTGTATCGATGAAGACCTGTTTGATCAAGGTGAGCCGGTTCGCATCAACCATTTTCGTATTCGGCTGTATCATGACGCTTTGTGTGCGGCGGTAACGTCGAGTATTCAGGAAAATACCGATTATCAGCTAAAATCACTCCCGCTGAATCAGAGCCGACTGCGGGTTTTGTGGCAACAAAACATGTTTTTGAATAAATGGTTGGCGTATTGTTTGTCCAGAAAGCTTGTTTTCACAGGTAAAATCGATGAAAATACAGATAGTTAGGATAATAAGCTAGATAATAAATTATAGCTTGCGGAGAATACATGGCATCTGCCGGTAAAAAACCAGACGGGAATACTGAAGAACGGTTGATGCAACTGTTTCAAAGTCGTGCCGAACTTAAACAGGAGTTCAACCAGCTCCAGAAAGATAAACTTCTCCTGACCAGGACCACCGATGCCCAGGCTCACCGGATCGAAGAACTGGAAACAGATCTGGTCATGCTGGAAAAATTATTAAAAAAACCGGAAAAATACGCGAACTTGCGCGTGTACTACCAGCTGCGTAAAGTCTGGGACACTTGTAATCGTTATATCCACAAGTTTCGTGACCGTCTGGTCGATCAACAACGCGACCGTGAGCGCAAACAGCAGTTGATGGAATTTAATCAACAAAAAACCGACAAACTTAACAAGATCAATAAAAGCATCGATAATCGCAAAAAGCTGCTCGACGGTGTGAATGCGCGGGTCGATGAGTTGAGCAAAAAGATGGAATCCTACAAATATCCCTGGCAGTTTCTGGGTAAACAGGGCGTTTCCAAACAGCGCGCCATCGCTATGAAAACCCAGTCAGAGGCCTACTCGGAAATTCAGGCCATGTATGACCAGCGCATCAAGATCGAGAGCCAACCCTGGCCAGAGTTTGATGGTCTGGACCTGGCAGGAAAGCGCTCAATCAATCTCGCCATGATTGCCTTGGCACAATATTTTTATATGTCATTGACTGAATTGGGCTTGGGCAATAAAACCTATCAGGCACAAAGGAAAAAGCCCTGGGAGATCACATTTGGTTCCGCCGCAGAGCAAAACGAGATTGTTCATCGCTGCGCCCAAAAACTGGAATTATTTGCCCAGTTGAAAGATCTGGGGGCCGAAGTGCAAACCCGGATGGCGAAACTCAAAGAGAACATCGAATACAAACGGCCGGATGATTCGATACCTGATCCCGAATCCATCACAAAACTGGTCAATGATGTCAGCGGTACATCCCTAACCACCACGATCACCGATGTGAATCTGGAAGTGAATGTGCTGAATGAAAATTATTGGGGTCTCAACGACCTGATGATCCCCTGAGTCAGTACGCGGATGCATTCTCCGATTAAATTTAGTTGACTCTCAATTAACCTTTTTTTGTTCTTTTTGGCAAGCTTATTTTGTATGGCTATGCCGCTCTTTGGCGTACCGCACGACCCCATCTTGACATGTTGTCAAGCCACAAGTAGATCACCGGAACGATGATCAAGGAAACCACCGTGGAAAAAAGCAAACCGCCAATAATGGCTTTGGCCATTGGGGCATAAGACGCGTCAGCGCCAGCCAATGTGCTTGAACTTACCGCCAGCGGCACCATGCCCAAAACCGTTGTGATCACAGTCATTAAAATGGGTCGCAGACGATCTCTACCCGCCTGAATGATCGCTGAAATACGTTCGAGCCCGGTTTTGCGTAAAAAGTTGATGTGTTCAACCAGGACGATGCCATTGTTGACCACAATGCCAATAAGGATCAGGGCACCAATCGCCGACATCAGGGTAAAGGTTGTGCCAGTTGCGGCAAAAAACAAAACGATACCGATAAAAGAAAAACCGATCGAGGTGATGATCGACAATGGGTAGAGCAGAGATTCAAACAATGCGGCCATGACAATAAAAATCAACGGGATCGCCAGCAAAACATTAAATATCATGGCTTTTTGATCTTCATCCTGTTGCTGGAATGAGCGACCGAGACCCCAGCCATAACCCGGCGGGAAGTTATAGCTTGCCAATAACTGGTTTGTGGCTTCCCGGATTTGAGCAATATCGGCGTCTTCCTCAAAATCGGCACTGATGCCCAGGGTTGTGCGACGATCTTCACGTCGGATTATGCTAGTGCCGTATTCGGTGATCACATCGGCAACTTGCTCAAGATTAACTCGATCACCGCTAGTGGTGTATACGGGTATCAATTTAATATTAGAGATACTCTGGGCATCTTTATCTGCGAATTCAACCCTGATCTCGGTTTCACCATTTTCGGTTCGCATACTGCGTAGTCTATCCCCGCGTAGAGCGGTGGCGACACTGTTGGCGACTAATAACGGACTAATTCCCAGCTGGGCTGCCCGATCTTTTTTAATTTTGATCTGTACTTCTCGCCCTGACCGGAAGATGTCGGGTAACACATTGGTCAGTCCTTCAACACCACGCAAGGTTGCCATAACCTCGCGACTGATCTCGCGTAAACGTTCTGTAGAATCGCCATAGAGTTGAACTTTGAATCCTTCGTCACCACCAATGCGTTGTCGCTCAAAGCTGGGCGTGCCGATCACCAATTGTGGCAATCCTTCTTCAATGTCTTTTTGCACCTGTTTCGGATTGAGATGTGAATCCTGTTTTAAGATAATCGTAGATTCAGCCCTGTCAGTATTGAAAAAGGAATAGACCGAATCAATGGTGTATTTTTCCTTATTGGCAAAAAGATATTCTTCAATGATATTGACCGCTTCCTCGGTTTTACTTAAGGGGTGGATGCCGATAACGTTGTAACGCAAGAACAGGCGGTCACTGGATTCTTCATCATTCATATCCACCTTGAAACCGTTCATGGCGACCCCCGTCAATACAAATATGGCCACTAATCCCAACACACTGTAACGCGCTTTATTCAGGGCAATCGCCAGAATTTTGGCGTATTTACCGGAAAGCCAGCGCATAATCCGGCCTTCGCCTTTTACTTTTACCGACTTGATGCGCGACGCCAACATTGGAATAAGAGTCTGAGCAATGAGTAACGAAGCCAAAAGTGCCACAATAATTGTGAATGCAGTGTGCTTCAAAAACAGAAACAAAGGATTTGCCTCACTAAACACAATTGGCGCAAAAACAATAACCGACGTCAGGGTGCCGGCAGTGATCGCCAGATTGACTTCTTTGGTGGCCTCGATCGTGGCTGCGTAGGGGTCACTGTTTTCCAGTCTTTTGCGAAAAATATTTTCCGTGACAACCACGCTGTTATCAACCAGCATTCCAATGGCCAGCATCATGCCCATCAAAGTCAAGATATTAAAGCTGTAGCCGGAAAAATAGATAGCGCCGATTGTAATGAGCAAACAAAAAGGTACTGACATTGCAACGATGAGAGTACTCATGGGTTCGCGTAGAAACAAAAAGAGTACTATGAAGGCAAGTATGGCTCCGATCATTCCGGCTTTGACCAGTTCGGTCAATGAGCGTTTTACATCTTCGCCCATATTATTCATTACATAGAGCTCAATGCCTTGCATTTCAGGCAGTCCGCCGATCACCGAGATCTCCTTGAGAACCGAATCGGCAACATTGACCAGATTTGAGCCACTGGCTTTTTGAATGTCGATCCCAACCGCATAGGTTCCATTCAAATGACGACCATGCTCACGCTCCGGTTCCTCCAAAACAACTTCAGCAATGTCCGAGAGTTTGATGCCTTGGGGCTGGATCAAAACATTTCTAATATCGTCCAGACTGTTGAATTCTCCTTGCGGTCGAACCAGCCATTTCTGGTTGGAAGTCGTGATCTCACCAGCACTGACGGTAAAATTGGTCTTTTGCAACTGTTGGCGCAAGCTGAAGAGATTGATGTTATGTGCGGCAACCCGGTCGGCATTCAGCTTTATTGAGATTTGTTTGGGAAACACCCCGTCCAAACGAACATTGGCAACTCCTTCCAGGCGTGATAATCGTTTAATGACGTTCCTATCGAGCATTTGATAGGCATTGGACAAGTCTCGTTCGGTGGATATGCGTATGGTTAAGATGGGTGCATCGCCGGTATTGAACGAGAAAATCGGCAAACGTTCGAGGTCGATCGGGAATTGATCGGAAATGGCATCGATCTTGGCACGCAGCTCGATACGTTTTCCTTCCATGTCGGCGCCCCAGCCAAAAAATATCCCGACAAATCCGCCATTACGGTTTGATGTGGAGAACATACGCTGCACGTCCGTCATGGTCGCAATACTTTCTTCCAGGGGTCTAACGATCTCGGTTTCGACTTCTTTTGCGGTAGCATTCGGGTAGGGAATTTGAATTCCAAGAAAAGGTGCATCGACTTCAGGCCAGCTTTCAAGCGGGATTAAGGGACGAGAGACCAGTCCAATAATGGCCATGGCAACAAAGGCCATGATTGTTGTGATTGGGCGTTTCAATGCGGCGGCGGTCAAATTCATAAGGAGTTACCTTGTATTGAATCCCTGGGTTACACGCTTTGGTAGCGTTTGTTATCCAGTAATGAATACACCACCGGAATCACAATTAATGTTAGCAAAGTTGCAACCAGCATACCGCCAATCACAGTGATCGCCATCGGCGCACGTATCTCGGCGCCTTCGCCGACTCCAATAGCCATGGGTAAAAGGCCGAGAATGGTGGTCATTGCTGTCATGAGAATCGGACGTAAGCGGTCACGACTGCCTTCAAGAATGGCCTGGGTTTTAGCCAAGCCTGCGGCGCGTAACTGATTGATCAGATCAATCAACACAATTCCGTTATTCACCACAATGCCGGCAAGCATGATCAAACCGATCAGGGCAACGACGTTGATGGTGGTACCGGTGACGTACAAGGCGAGGATTGAGCCGATCAATGCCAAGGGAATGGTGAACAGAATGACAAAAGGATGAACCAGTGACTCAAATTGCGAGGCCATGACCAGATAAACCAGAAAGATCGCGAAAAGCATGGCAAATTGCAATGACTTGAAGGCTTCTTGCATTTCTTCGCTTTGGCCTTTGATCTCCGCGTTGATACCTGTTGGAAAGCTTGACTGCTTGAGCTCATTATCAAGTATGTCCACGGCCGAACCCAGATCACCGTCAAGCACATTGGCAGAAATAAGTGCAACCCGTCTTTGGTCAATCCTGTTGATCGATGAGGGGCCCAACGATTCCTCGATGCTGGCTACTGAGGAGAGTGGAACAGGACGATCACTTTGCGGATTGATAATCAGCTTATTGATCTCTTCGCGTGAGGTATCGGTCGCATCAAGGCTTCTTATCAGGACATCGATCTTACGATCGCGCCAGGAGTATTTGGTTGCGATCTTTCCGCGTACTTTATTGACCACGCTATTGGCAATATCCCTTTCATTCAAACCGAGGGCAGTTGCTTTCTGGGTGTCGGCAATAATATGGATCTCTGGTTGACCTTGTTCAATGGTTGAACGGATATCGCTAAACAATCCGGTATTTTGCATAAGCTGAATAACTTGTTGACTGGCAGCTTGTAACTGATCCAGGTCATATCCGCCAATGACAACTTGCAACGGAGTGCTGAAACTTACCAGTTCCGGTGTGCCGAATTCGTAAGCCACGCCTGGCAATCCACTTAATTGTTCCCTGAGGTCATTGCGTAGGCCATTTTCAATCCGGTTTCCCTGTTGACCCGCTTTGTTGATCTGAACATTCAGGCGGCCGGCATTATCTCCGCTGTCTACCGGGGCGGCATCCAGCCGGTTACCGGTGCCTGCAACGGATGCCAGGAGTTTGATGCGGTCATCGTTGCGCATATTCTCTTGCGCCTGACGCAATACGGAATCGGTTGAGGAGATCGGTGTACCGGGCTGCAATCGAATATCCGCATAAAATTCGCCTTGCGCCAGTTGCGGGATCAACTCTGTTCCGAGACGGGGCACCAGAGACAGACTTGCAGCAAAAGCCATAATACTCGTGGCCACAATCAGTGAGCGATTGCCTAATGACCAGGTCAGGAAGGGTGCATATAATCTGGCTATCAGGGTATATAGTCGGTTGAATACCCACACAAACGGTTTTAACACATAATGCAGTAGGGTGCTGACCAGCTTAAACACAGTTTGAATAATCTTCGTGATCAATACCGGTATCCAAACCAGGAATAAGCGACCTATATAAGAGAAGCCTTTTTTTATAGATCCGTAATCATCCGGCTTGAAACCCTGTGCCAGTTCATGCTCAGCGTCTTGTTCGAAGCGTCTAGTGGTTCCCAAAGTACTCAGCATCGGTATCAAGGTTAAGGCCACTATAAGTGAAAAGATCAGGGCAAAACTGACCGTAAGGGCCTGGTCTTTAAAAAGTTGGCCTGCAATTCCGGAAACAAACACCATAGGAAAGAAAACCGCGACTGTTGTAAAGGTTGATGCAGTAACCGCCATGGCGACTTGGGTCGTTCCTTCTTTTGCGGCTTGAACCTGATCCAGGCCTTTTTCACGTTTTTGTGCAATGTTCTCTAGCACGACTATGGAGTTGTCCACAAGCAAACCAATTGCAAGTGCAATACCCCCCAAGGACATAATATTCAGACTCAGGTCCATTTGATACATAAGGAAAAAGGTACCGATGACCGACACCGGAATGGTCAAGCCAATGATCCAGGTAGAGCGGGCGTCACGTAAAAAACCGTAGAGTACGAATATGGCCAACAGCCCGCCCAATACAGCGGCTGAACGAACTTGTGAAATGGCGTCTGCAATAAAGACCGATTGATCTTGTACCAGTTTGAGGTCTGAACCAGCAGGCAAGGGTTGTTTGCGGCTTGCCATAAAGCCCTGGCCATCTCCACGGTTATTCCGCGACTGTTGGCCGGAAGGCTTGCCGTCGGGATCTTCGGCGTCAGACTTTTCTTTATCCGGGTCGCTCGCTTGCTTTTGGGCAGCGTAGGACTCGACAGCGTTACGAATACGCTTGGCAACCTGAACAGTGTTTGCGTCACCTTCTTTATATATGGCCAGTTCAATGGCTTCGTTGCCATTTACTCTAAAGATAGCTTTGCGCTGCTTGTACAGCATTTCAACCTTGGCCACTTCATACAAATAAGTAGGCCGGCTGTCATTAATTGCAATAATCGTATTCTTGATGTCATCCAGTGATTCAAACTGGTTCACTGTGCGTACTTGCAGGCGACGTTGGTCTTCTTCAATTTGACCCCCGCTCATGTTGATGTTCTCCTGCTGCAAGCGATCAGCAATGCTTTGAATGCTTAAACCTTTTTGTGAAAGGTTTTCCTGATCGACCGTGATCAGGATCTCGTCTTCAAAACCACCACTGATCTTTACTGAGGCGGCACCGTCAATTGCTTCGAGGTCGGTTTTAAGACGCTCGTCTGCAAAACGGCGTAATCGCTTGAGGGTTTCAATACTTGATTCTAAACTGGCCCCGGACGGGTCGTCGCTTTCCGGCGTTGCGCCAGACGAAGCAACCAAGGCATAACGAATAATGGGTTCAGATCCCGGGTCAAAGCGTAACAACAGGGGTTTTCCAGCTTCTTCGGGTAAATTCAACAGATCGATCTTTTCTCGAACATCGACCGAGGCCAGATCCATGTTGGTGCCCCAGTTAAATTCCAGGGTGACATCAGACTGTCCAGCCTTGGACACCGAACGCACACGTTTAAGATTTTTTATAACACCCGAGCTTTCTTCAATTGGCTTGGTGATCAGGGTTTCGATCTCTTCAGGTGCGGTGCCACTCAGATCTGTGCGAATTGTTAATGTCGGATAACTCAGGTCGGGTAACAATGTCACCGATAAACGGGAAAGTGCGACCAGACCAAATATGACGATGGCAATCATGGCCATCCCGATCGTGACACGACGCTCGGTAGCGATATCAATTAATCGCATGATCAGCCTCCTGCGTTATTGCTATCGCCACCGTCAGTGTCACTGGCGGTTTCCTGGACCTCGTTATCGGACTTTTCTTTGCTCAATTTGTCGAGTTCGGCCTGATATTCGGGAGTGCGTGGATTAGGTCCTTTAACCACATTCACTTTGGTACCAACTCGCAGTCCGGCCTGACCAAGAATGACTACCGCTTCGTCTCCGGTTAGTCCCGATGTGATCTCAACCACGCCATTGTTCTCATAACCGGTCTGGATTGCTATCTTTTTCGCTTTGTCATCAACGATATGAAAAACAGAGCGTTCACTATCAAGTTCGAGAATTGCGTTACGCGGCAAGGTCATTACATTAGCGTGCTCACCAAACACCACATTAAAGCGTCCAAACATCCCGGGTTTAAAAAAACCTGCCGAATTGTCCAGTTCAAGAGTGGTTTTGAAAGTACCGGTCTTGGAATCGATCACCGGACTTATGCGTTTGATGCTTGCAATGATCGGGGTCTGGTCCTCGGTTTGTAAAGCGTCAAAACTTACCTTGGCCTGTTGCCCGATCTTGATGCGACTCAGTTCGCGTTCCGGTACAAACAGATCAGCTTGCAATGATTTCAAACTGGTGATCTCATACACGCTTTGATTTACACCCAGAGTATTGCCTTTTTGCACCATTCGGGATGAAATGATGCCTGAGATCGGTGCACGAATACGGGTATGACTAAGGTCGAGTTTGGCGAGTGCCAATGCAGCTTCCGCACTTTGTTTGTCGTAACGTAAACTTTCAAAACTGTCACGGGGAATCAGTTTTTGCTCATACAGTTCTTGTTTGCGCGTAATTTCTTGAGTAATTTTATTCAAGTTTGCTTCGGCCCGTTGCATTTCAAGTTGATAACGGTCAGCTTCAATGGTGGCAAGTTCTTGTCCGGCTTTCACAATATCGCCTTCTTCAACCAGAATGCGTACCACTTGACCGCCGATCTTGGCAGCTACTTCGGTTTTATTTTCCGCGTACAAGCTTGCGGTTCCGCTGTAATACGCATACAGGGTACCTGTGCCTGGAAGATTGGTTTCAACGGGAATTTTGATCTCTTTTTCTTGTTTGTCGCCATTTTTACCATTACGTCGGCGATCTTTGTTTGATGTATCGCTGTTTTTGTCATTTTGACTGGATTGCTGGTTATCACTGCCTGGTCCGAATTGGACGTTGCCGCTATACAGTAAGCCAAGTAATGCTAACAAAGGTAAGAAAAATACCAGAGATTTCAGGAATTTCTTGAATCGTGACGGCTGGGGCGTTTCAAATGCTGAGTTTTGCACTAGAATGACCTTGTGTGAATTAGTGTTGTAGTAGAGTATAACACCAAACTACCAAAGTGCAACAAACTGTTAAATCTTGATAAACCTAATAAAAACAATGAATTATTCCTTTGAATCTAATTTTATTGCCTGCAATTTGTACATTAAACAGCCAATATTTTTAGCAAAGTTGTCGATTTGCATGAATTTCAAGTAATTATCCGTATAAGCATGATATGTATTTCAGGTCCATGACGAATATCGTTAACTCTGATCAATTAATTAATCGGGCTGGTTGCATACGCATTGTCGGGTTGCTTGTTGACGCGAGTTTGGGCGTTGCGATAAATACTGTCAGTAAAAGGCAGCGACAATAGGTCAGCCATGATCAGGCTGGCTTGATTTAATTGAACATCAAGTACATCGTCTTCTTGTATATCCGATAACTTTTCAATCTGTTCAAGTCCCCGGGCAGTGCGACGAATATTTTCACGTTTTACACGTTGTTGCTCATTGTATTTGCGTTCTGCTTTCCTTTGCTCGAGATTCAAGGAAAAGCTTTTACGTTTACGTAATTCCTGAATTGATGCAATGTCGGTCTGCAAATAGATCATATCGGGATCAACCATGGCTCGTTGAGACTGCTTTTGTTGCAAGTCACTGATCAGATCGGGTTTGATGAAACCACTTTGCTGATATTTACTTTGCGGGATCTGGTCCCAGGGCAGGGCATTGTGTTCAGAACTTTCACCAACGTCTTCGATGGAAATATACGACGGTAATTCGATGTCCGGGATTACCCCGCGGTGTTGAGTGCTGCCACCGTTGACGCGATAAAATTTCCCAATGGTTAAGGATAATAATCCGAAGCGTTCATTTTTGTTAAAAATATTATCCAAAGGTATTTGTTCTTGTACGGTGCCCTTGCCAAATGTTGTTTGTCCAACGATAACACCACGCTGGTAATCCTGAATTGCGGCCGCGAAGATCTCTGAAGCCGAAGCACTATAACGGTTCACCAATACGGTTAATGGCCCGTTGTAGGCGATCCGGGTTAATTGATTGCTGTCTTCATACACCTGGGCGCGACTGCGTGCTGCGCGAAACTGAACAATTGGACCTTCGTCAATAAATAAGCCGGTCAGATTTATGGCCTCTTCTAGATTACCTCCGCCATTATTTCTCAAGTCGATGATCAAGCCGTCGGTTTTTTCTTCAGCAAGCTCCTGGATCAATTTGTAAACGTCTTTGGTGGTGCTTTTGTAATTGGGATCGCCGGCCCATTTGCCACGGTAATCCTGATAAAAACTGGGAATGGCAATAACCCCGAGCTTATACTGTTCGCCATTATGCTCAAGGTCCAAAATTTCTTTTTTAGCGGCCTGGGCTTCCAGTTTTATCTGATTACGTATGAGCTCGATCTCGATCTCATTCTCGCCAACGCCGGCCTCATCACGAATCAAACGTAAATGTACTTTAGTGTCAATCGGGCCACGTATAAGTTGCACAACGTCGTCAAGCCTCCAGCCAAACACTTCCTGGATCTCTTCGCCTTCTTGACCAACGCCAATGATGTGGTCATCAACTTTGACCAGTTCAGTCAATTGAGCAGGTCCTCCCGGAATGATATTGGCGACCGTGACATATTCGTCTTGCATATTCAGGCTGGCTCCAATACCGGAATAGGTCAGGCTGGATTGAATGTTGCGCTCGTCTTCATTTTTAGGGCTGAAATAACCCGAATGTGGATCCAGTGAGTCAATGTAGGCATTGATGAATAACTGAAATACATCATCAGATTGTTGTTGATCGACTTGGCGCAAAGCAGTGCGATAACGTGTGGTCAGGGTTTTTTTAACTTCTTCCCATTCCTTATCGGCGAGTAGTTGATTGATCACATCATGGGTAACCCGCTGGCGCCAGAGCGTGTCCCATTCTTCCTGGTTACTTGCCCAGTCCAGGTTTTCGCGATCTTGAACATAATAATCACTGCCTTTGAGGTCGGGTTGGGCATCAAGCAAGTCGATTGAATATTGCATACGATCGCGCACACGCTCTTGATAAATTTTGAATAAGTCGAATGCTCGGGTGGCTTTACCGGAACTGACCGCGATTAAATATTCATCGCGGAATTTTGTGAATTTTTTAATGTCACCGGCTAGAAAGTAATGTTTGTTGCCATCGAGCAATTCTATGTAACGATCAAATGCGGTTTGCGATATTTCAAGATTCAGGGATTTTTGTGCGTAGTGACCTCGAGTGGTTTTCTTGATCACATTACGCGCAATTTTACGATGCGTCTCGGTTGGACTCAGTTTTTCGGGTATTAGCACAGGTGTTTCGACCGGGGCTCTGACCTGGCTTGATTTTGTCTCCGAAACCTCGGCAGTCAGGACATTATCGGGAGAGGACATTAACTGAGAGCTCAGAAATACCCCGGTTAAACCGATTGCAATAATTACCCCGATAAATAAAATTTTACGCATACATTAATCCACAAACACGAGTTGTTATTCAATAAAGACCCTGGAGATTGAAAAAAATTGCCAGAGGTGACTTTGGTCACTATGTTTCTAATTGATATGATATCAAGGAATTACTCAACACATTCACGACATTCCTGTAAAATTTACAATTTATCAATGTCTTAGGACTTAATTCTAAAGCCAATTTCACATAATTATGCGACCAATTACAGTATTGACTCTTATTATTCTCGGTAGTTGCCTGGCAATCAGTATTTGTTTGATTGCCGTCTGGGGGCTTTTATTCCTATCTGCACAAGATCCCGAGATCAGTGCAAGGGTCAGCAGCGAGCTCAAATTGATCCCCAGGCATATAGCTATTTTTATACCTCTCACGGTTGTTGCGTGGATGGGTTTTATCACCAGTCAAAAACAGAAATCCTCGCGCTTTATCTGGCAATTTGTGATGTGGGGAAGTTTGGGTCTGGTCGGTCTTTATTACATTAAGGTGATATAGCCCTGGAAATTGCTAATGCGTGCCAATTATCCGTATAGCATCCTATAATGTTCGAATAACTCGCATGGATAGCAATAAACTAAAATTCAATAAAAACTGCTAAATATAATTCGCGAACTTCAACGATCTTAATTGGAATTCGCAAATAGGCAAAAGGTGGGGCTGTGGTTGTTTCGATTCCCGTTCTGGAAGACATGAACGGCTATTTTATAATTACCCTGTATGAGAGCAGTACAGATGGTAATTTCAAGCGGACTGGTAAACGACCATTTCGTATTCTCACAGGTGTAATCAATGGCGTCTCATCGCCACTGGGTTCAGTCGAATGCAATCCGCGAATTCGCCGCAGTATGATCACCTGGCGCAGCCCAAGTGTTATTCGTTATGCAGATCCCAGACCACAAAGTGTATACCAGTTTTTTAGAGAAAATCTGGTTGCTCGAAAATATTACATTGCAACATCGCCGTATTCCGCGGCACGCACTAAAAAACTGGATTTACACGAGATTCAGTTCAAGCCGGGTGTCTCACCGGGTATTAAGAAATTATTTTCAGAAAAATGTGTGGACGCCATGCGAATCTGGGGTGTGAGTAAAAAAGTCAGCAAACGCTGAACGGAAATAGAGTATTTTTGTCAAAAAGTCATAAATTTTCACTCTCGGGGCTTGTCAGACGGGGTTAAATTTGGGATGATTTTGTTAATCATGGAGTCAATGAATGGGTGGATTTTTTAAAAAGCTGTTTGGTAGCAAAAAGAAAGCATTGCGCGATGCCGATGCAGGATTTCGTGATGCCGATGAATTGTGGAGTGAACACGAAACCACGGACGAGATTCTAGCCGAAGAATTTGATCTAAAACCGAAAAAGCGATTTGTCGAAACGGTTGAGATCCAGGCCATGAACGAGATACCCGATAGCTTGCCAGATCTCCCTGATCTGCCAGCACCAAAAAAGCCTAGCAAGCCGGTAATTCGCGATCTTGATCCCCTGAATATTGAAGCGGCCAGCGACTTTACTGAAAAACCATCAGATCCACTCGATGAAGTAACGCGCCAGATCCAGGCCGAGATCGCGGCTGAAAAATGGCAAAAAGAGAAACTGGAAAAATTGCGTCGATTACAAGAGGCCACTGACCAGTTCCGTCGTCCTGATTGGCCAGACGACCCTTTGAAAAAAGACTAGGCCCTAAATTACTGTATTTCCTGATGAAGCCTGAGCACAGAGTGCTCTAAGGCACTATAATGCGCGCCTGACAAATCACACTATCGCTAAGGCGATTTCCACAAATTCCCGCAAATTTACTTTTAAATCTGTCATTTTTATACAAAAGACTGGATGCTTTATGCATAACGATATTTCTAAATTACGTAACATAGCCATTATTGCTCACGTCGATCACGGCAAAACTACCCTGGTTGATCAACTACTGCGGCAGTCTGGTACCTTGGACGCTCGTGAAAATCTTGGTGAACGGGTCATGGATTCCAATGACCAGGAGAAAGAGCGCGGCATCACGATTCTTTCCAAGAATACAGCCATTGCCTGGAATGATTGGCGCATAAACATTGTCGATACACCGGGACACGCCGATTTTGGCGGTGAAGTTGAGCGAGTCTTATCCATGGTCGATTCCGTGCTGTTGCTGGTTGACGCTGTCGATGGCCCAATGCCGCAAACCCGTTTTGTTACCCAAAAAGCCTTTGAGCAGGGCTTTACTCCTCTGGTGGTGATCAACAAGATCGACCGACCTGGGGCACGCACAGACTGGGTTCTGGATCAAACTTTTGAACTTTTTGACAATCTTGGTGCGAGTGATGAACAACTGGATTTTCCGGTGGTGTACGCCTCGGCACTGAATGGTTTTGCGAGCTTGGAAGATAACGTAACCGATGGTGACATGACACCTTTATTTGAAGCCATCACAAAACATGTGCCAGCACCAAAAGTTGATGTGAGCGGCCCATTGCAATTGCAAGTTTCCAGTCTGACCTATGACACCTACACCGGCTTGCTTGGTATTGGCAGGATCACCCGTGGCAAAATTACGCCAAATACGCCAGTGAGCATTATTGACCGTGAGGGCAAGACCAGACAGGCTCGCGTCTTGGAGATATTCGGTTTCCATGGCCTTGAACGAGTGCCGGTTGAACAGGCACAGGCCGGTGACATTATTGTGTTCAGCGGTGTGCAAGAACTTTACATTTCAGACACCGTTTGCGAGCGAGATCAGGCAGAGGCCTTGCCGCCCTTGAGTGTTGATGAACCCACCATTTCGATGGTTTTCCAGGTCAACAAGTCACCCTTTGCCGGCAAGGAAGGAAAATTCCTGACCAGCCGCCAGATCAAAGAGCGTCTGGATCAGGAACTACTGCATAACGTTGCCTTACGAGTCGAGGAAATGAATGACCCGGACAAATTCCGGGTTTCGGGTCGCGGTGAGTTACACCTTTCGGTGTTACTGGAAAGCATGCGCCGTGAAGGATTTGAATTGGCGGTTTCGCGCCCCGAAGTTATTGTGCGTGAGATCGATGGTGAACTGCAGGAACCGTATGAGCAAGTTACCCTGGATTTCGCTGAAGAACACCAGGGCAATGTCATATCTCGCATGGCGGACAGAAAAGGACAAATGCTAAGTATGCTGCCAGATGGAAAAGGCCGCTTGCGCCTGGAATACCGCATTCCATCGCGTGGCTTGATCGGTTTTCGCACCGAGTATTTAACCGCAACAGCGGGTACCGGATTGATCTATAGTATTTTTGATGGCTATGACAGTCGGGTCAAAATGGATATTGGCCAACGCCAAAAAGGCGTATTGGTCTCTATGCTTGCAGGTAAGTCACTTGCCTATGCTTTATTTAATCTGCAAGAGCGTGGACGTTTGTTTATCGGGCATGCAGAAGAAATATACGAAGGCATGTTGGTTGGAATCCATTCGCGCGACAATGATCTGGCCGTCAATCCGACTAAAGCCAAGCAGCTAACCAATATTCGGGCGGCCGGTACGGATGAAAGCTTGATCCTGACGCCTCCGATCAAATTCTCACTCGAGCAGGCTCTGGAATTCATCAATGACGATGAGCTTGTGGAAGTCACCCCGCAAAGTATTCGCTTGCGTAAAAAATTCCTGAAAGAGCATGAGCGCAAACGCGAAGGGCGTATGGCGAAAAAGGCGGATGTTGCTTGAGAATATGTGGTTTGTGAAGCTTAACCGGGACTCAGGAAATTTCCTTGGTGCGTGTCAGCCAATGTTCGATGCTTTCCCAGGAATTGGGATGACAAATGTAATAGCCCTGCGCCATGTGGCAATTCATTTGGCGTAATTTATCCAAAGTATCTTTGTCTTCTACGCCTTCAGCAATTACTTCCAGATCCAGACCATTCGCCAGTGAAATAATGGTTTCAACGATCAAGGCACCTTGCTCATTGGTTAACATGCCCATGACAAATTCGCGATCGAGTTTGAGTTTGTGGATGGGCAAGTTTTGTAAATAGGCCAGGGATGAATATCCCGTGCCAAAATCATCGATCGACAATTGCACCCCGAGTTCAGCGATCTGGGTCAGGCACTCAACGGCTCGATAGGTATCGTGCATTAAAGCGGTTTCGGTTATTTCCAGCTCCAGCATTTTTGGCGGCGTGTCATAAAAATCCAGCAAGTCTTTGAGCAACTGGAATAAAGCATCATCCACCAGACTGCGAGCGGAAATGTTCACGGCTATACTGTAGTCCAGACCTTTTTTACGCCATTGCATTTGTTGTGCGAGGGCTTGATGCAAGACTTCTTCGGTTAAGACCGATATCGAGTTCGACATTTCGATCAGGGGAATAAACATACTAGGACCTAATAAGCCCAGTCGCGGGTGTTCCCAACGGGCCAAAGCTTCAAATCCTGTGATCTCATCGGTCAACAAGTTTAATTTGGGTTGATAATGTAAAAACAATTGTCCGGTACTGATCGAGCTGCTCATCTCGGCGATCATTGCCAGCCGTTCCGGAGTATGGATATCCCGATCCTGGTCATAGAATGCAAAGCCTGTGCCTAAGCGCTTGGCTTGATACATAGCGACATCGGCCGAACGCAACAGGGCGTTACTGTCCAGACCATCGTAAGGGTATATCGCAACCCCCACACTGGCATCCACTTCCAGAGACATATCGTCTATTTTGAAGGGTTTTTGCAGGCGCGTGATTATACGCCGGGCAAAGTCTTCGGCTTCGGCGGCAGTTTTTACGCCATACACAACCACAATGAATTCATCGCCACCCAGTCGACTGATCAGATATTCCTTCTCGTTACTGATGTTATTCAGACGTGAGCCAATCTGTTGCAGGATCTTGTCACCGGTAAAATGCCCCAGGGTGTCATTGATCTCCTTAAAGCGGTCAAGGTCGAGTAAATACAGGGCCGCTGCTTCATAACCGCCTTTAAGAATGTCACGTTTAAACTGCTGGTGAAAGTAGGCGCGGTTACTCAGCCCCGTGAGTGAGTCATGGTGTGCAATGAATTCCAGTTCAGAGCGGTTTTTGGCATTCACGAGTGACAAGGATACCGTTTTACCCAGCGAGTGCAGGGTTTCAAGGTCGTCGTCATTCAGGCAATCGCCGTCGGTATAGGTTAAATAGATGACAGCTACCCGCGCCGCCTTCTCCATTACCGGAATCTGGGCAAGAGAGCGAATACCCAATTTGATCAGTGCTTCTCGCAAGTGAGGCAGGGTGCGTGTGTCTTTCAGTAATTCCGGAATGTATAAGGGGGTTCCACTTTTCGTGATCTCGTTGTGAATATCCAGATTTAAGGGAACATTCGCGAATTGGTTCTCTACCTCTATGGAAAAGCCGGCCTGCATGAACAGAGTCATATTCTCAGCACTGTCATCGATATCATAAATAGCAATTTGCGGAGCTTGCGGCATTTTCTGCAGAATTGAAATGGTTTTTGTATAAATCTGTTCTTTAGAATCCGTTTCGCGCAATAAATTTGAGTGCTCATTTAACAGGGCAAGGCTAATGTTCTTTTGAACGATCAGCTGACGGGTTTCGGCTAATTCACGCTCGGATAATTTCCTTTGGCTGATATCGCGCACACTCGCCAAAAGATGTGGTTGATTGTGTAATTCGACTAGATTCAAAGTTACTTCTGCATCAAATTGTGTGCCATCGTATTGACAGTGTAGCCATTCAAAACTTTGTGCTTGACCATCAAGTGCGGCATTGATCTTTTCCAGGGCTTTTTCATTGGAGCGCCTGCCATCCGCTTGAAACTCTGGTGAAAACTTCATCGGGGTGCTGGCTATGAGTTGCCCACGACTGCAACCAAACATATTGAGGCTGGCCTTGTTGCAATCAACAAAGGTGTCGCCTTGCATCAAAAATATTGCATCAGCAGATCCTTCAAAAACAAAACGATAACGTGCTTCTTCTTCTTGCAGTGCTTTGCGGGTGCTAATCTGCTGTGTGATATCAGCGGCGATGCATAAATAGCCGCTGACACTTTCATCGGTTTTTTTGAATTCGCTAAGACTTATGCTGACCGGGATGTTGTGTCCGTGAGAGTGTCTGAAAAAACATTCCGAGTCCTTATCATGACCTTCCTTGATACGTTGTTTGAACATATCAAAATTCAATAGTGCAGGAAGCTCCATGGTGTTTTCATTTTTTAATTGATCATCACTTGGTACACCAAGCAGGTTTGCGCAAAAATCTTTGCCAATAATGTCTTCACTGCTATAGCCTAAAAGGTGACATGCTGCTTGGTTAATGGTTCTAACTTGACCACTCTCATCCAGCGAAATAATACAATAGGTAGAAGCATTTAATAAAGCTTCATCAAAAGCGCTGAGTTCAGAATAATAAGTGCTTTTTGATTTTAATTCTTCATAAAGCAAACGTTGCGATACCAGATCGGCGACCAATAAGGCAAAATGTTTGTCCGCTTCATTCCACACGCGCGGGTTTGGTCCATCTTCGATGCTCAAGACACCGATAATCTTTCCGGTTTTAATTAAGGTGCAGTCGAGTTTGGCTGCTATATCAAGCGGTTCAAAATAGCTTGTATTGAATTCTTGGGAGCGATTATCGTGCTTGGCATCGTTGATCGCGATCAAACGAGTGTTCTCGATCAGGTCAAAGTATTCGGGATAATTACGCTTTTTGAGGTTTAACCCCAAACTATGCGATTTATTGGATGCTGTGTATTGGGTAATTTGACGAAGTGACTTGTTCTCGTTATTCAGAAAAAATATGCCACAACGTTCAGCCCCTAAGGCATCACTTACTACCTTGCAGGCATTGCGGAAAAACAGGTCTATTTCATTTTCCCAAAGCAAACCGTTTCTGGCAAGATTAAAGTATTCTTGTTCAAGACTGGACATGGCTTTAGCCATATCTGGATTTTGTTGGACAGAAATATCCATAGTAATGCGGTGTACAGCCCCCGTTTGTAACGCTTTTTAAGAATGATTGGTGCGTTATAAGTTCTAGTTATACTTTCTTTTTATCATATAAAAGAAGATATTGCATGAGTAATTCTTGCTATATTGTTGATTTATATGGTTATATTATTAATAACCTGCTCTGTATTGACCAGATGCGTATTACAGACGCGCCATTTTTTATGCATTCAGGCCGTTAACATGCGAATTTTTCGCTCAAGCATGCATACAGACTTCAGAATCATCGTTGAACGTCGGCATCCAGTAATTCGATCTGAAATTTAAGAACTTGGTCAGGCGGTATTACCGTTCCAGCACCTTCTTCGCCATAGGCCAAGTCCGGCGGCACCACCAATTCCAGTTTTGTACCTTCTTGCATCAGTAATAACGCTTCAGACCAGCCTTTGATGACACCCCCGACTTTAAATTCTGAAGGTTCACCGCGTTTATACGAACTGTCGAATTCTCTACCGTCCGGGAAAGTGCCGCGGTAATTTACTTTTACAAAACTTTCAGCCGTGGGTTTTGCCCCACTGCCTTGTTTTAGGATTCGATACTGTAAGCCACTGGACGTTACCTTGACGCCGGGTTTTTTCGTATTCATGGCCAGGTATGCTTCGGCGTTCTCGTAAATGTCGAGAAGATCGACTTTTGCCATTTGCTCAAGCTTTGTACCTACGGCATCATCAATGTCACTTTGCGCTTTATCCAGAGTGGCTTTGGCGTTGATTACCGGCTCGTGATCTTGGGTTTTTTGTGATTGAGAAGATTGGCCACACGCACTAAGACTTAGCAGTAGAATAAGCAGGCCAGTATTTTGGATTAATATTTTCATCAAGTACCCCCGAGTACAAAATTCATATTTGTTGTGAGTATATAGCAGCTACAGGGTAAAATTTTCAATTGGGTGTTTTCAGTATTCGCAGGACTTGAAAAATCTGGATCTAATCATTATATTAGGAAAAACTAATGTAAAATACCCGGACTGAATTCGATTTCACAATCAGGATGTAAGATAATGTCTAAAGCACCGAAAATTAGAAGTTTTTTCGATGAGACCACATATACCGTTACGCATGTTCTCTGGGATGCTGATACTAAGCAATGTGCGGTTATCGACTCCGTACTGGACTACGATGCAGCCTCCGGGCGGACCCAAACAGCCAGTGCCGACGAGGTCATAAGCTTTATCCGTTCGCATGACTTGTCTTTGCAGTGGATATTGGAGACTCACGCTCACGCCGATCATTTATCAGCGGCCCCGTATATCAAGAAAACACTGGGTGGACAAATAGGAATAGGCGAACACATCAAGATCGTTCAAGAGGTTTTCACCAGAGTATTCAATCTGGATGCTGAAGAATTCAAAAATCGTAGTGCTTATTTTGATGTGCTGTTTAAAGACGGTCAAAGTTTCCAGCTTGGCAACTTGACTATTACAGTTTTGCATACGCCTGGACACACACCGGCATGTATCACCTATCTGATCGATGATGCTGCATTTGTTGGAGATACCATGTTTATGCCGGATTACGGTACGGCACGCTGCGATTTCCCGGGTGGTGATGCAGCGACTTTGTATCGGTCTATTCACAAAATATTCGCGTTGCCTGAAAACACGCGTTTGTTTATGTGTCACGACTACAAAGCGCCTGGACGTGACGAGTTCGCCTGGGAAACCACAGTAGCCGAACAACGTAGCCAAAATGTGCATATCAATGACAGTGTGTCTGAAGAACAGTTTGTGACTATGCGCACGGCACGTGACAAGACCCTGAATATGCCCAAACTTATTATGCCGTCGATCCAGGTCAACATACGGGCCGGCGAATTGCCCGAGCCGGATTCAAACGGTATTCGCTATTTGAAGATCCCGCTGAATGCACTTTAAGCAAATCGTTTCTACAGCGAGATTGGTTTCGTGAGTTTTTCCGTGTTTGCGTGGTTGAGTGCCATCGCCATTGGCCTAAGTCTTGGCATTTTTGGCTCCGGTGGTTCTATCATCACTGTGCCGGCGCTGATCTACCTGTTTGGTCAGGACGAAAAAATTGCTATTGCCGGATCTCTCGCCATTGTCGGAATTATTGCCCTGATCGGCAGTTTGCCTTATGTCAAACAAAAGCGTATCGACTGGCGCATGGTCTGGATGTTCGGGATACCGGGTATGCTTGGAACTTACCTTGGTGCGTGGTTATCGGTATTTATGTCAGGGCTGGTGCAACTGATGTTATTTGCGGTGATCATGTTACTGGCCTCCGGTTTAATGTTGCGACCCTTGAAACTTGATGATCGAACACCACATCAGGCGCGTGCCCGGTACAAGATCGTGATTGATGGCCTGGTCGTTGGTGTGATCACCGGACTGGTCGGCGTCGGGGGAGGGTTTCTGATCGTTCCGGCACTGGTCTTGCTGGGTGGCTTGAACATGCACAGGGCCGTAGCCACCAGTTTGATGATCGTGGCACTGAAATCGTTTATCGGTTTTATAAAATATATCGACGTACTGAATGAACTGGATCTGGCGCTGGACTGGCACGTGCTTGGTCTGGTTTCCGTACTGGGTGTGCTTGGTAGTTTTGTTGGCAGTACGCTCGCTGGCAAATTGCCCCAAGCCAAATTAAAAAAAGGCTTTGCAATATTTTTAATTGTCATGGGCATCTTCATACTCGCTCAATCGGCATGGCAATTGCTGTAATGTCAATGAGTACGCTTAAGGAAACACTTTAGGGCACGCTTTAAATTACTTACATTTAACGCTGAGACAGTTTTAATGGTTTCAGTTTTTATAACACAACGGAAAATAGAATGAATCCAACAGAATTTACTCCCTGGCTTTCCCTGATCGGCGGGATGTTACTCGGCATATCAACTATCTGGTTGATGTTCTTTCACGGCCGTATCGCAGGTATCAGCGGTATTATCAAGACGGCTTTGTTCAATAAACCGGGTCGCTTTTGGCGGATCATGTTCATTATCGGGATTGTTTTTGGAAGTTTGGTGTTTTACCACTTCACGCCCATGTATTTTGACTACCGGGAAGGATTTCCAAAGGGCTTGATCGTCATAGGAGGCTTGCTGGTGGGTATTGGCACGGCCCTCGGATCTGGCTGTACCAGTGGCCATGGTATCTGCGGAATCTCGCGAGTCTCCAATCGCTCGATTCTGGCCACCGCGGTGTATCTACTGGTCGGGGTCATCGCGGCCATTGTGACCAGTCAATTCTTTCTGTAGAACTCAATCTAATTCAGGTTTAAATATTATGAAAATACGATCCAGTGCATTATTCGCAGGCGCCTTGTTCGGTGTCGGACTGAGTGTGTCGGGGATGGCCAATCCGGATAAGGTCATGAACTTTTTAAACTTACTAGGTCAATGGGATGCCAGTCTGGTTTTCGTGCTGGGTGGGGCGGTGGTCACAACTTTTATTGGTTATCGCTTGTCCTGGAAGCGCAAAGCCCCTTTGTTCGAGGGCCAGTTCTACTTACCCACCAAAACCATGGTGGATAAACAGCTGCTGATAGGTGCCGCACTGTTTGGCGCCGGTTGGGGAATGACTGGATTCTGTCCAGGTCCGGCATTGGCTGGTTTGGCCTTCGGTCATTATGAGCCCTGGTTGTTCACTGGAAGTATGCTGTTGGGTTATTTCATTATCGAGAAATTCATTAATTTGCCCAAAGAAGCAAAAGCCCAGGTTGAGCTTGGTGATCATTAAGGTCGATTTTTATATCTTTACTGCATATTGGCATCCTTTTTGCATCGCATAGTGCAGGGATTTTCCTTGTTACATTCGGCATCACTGAATTCATGGGAATATTCCAAAAATTACGCACCATAGATGCACATAATTCAAATAATTCGCACTTAAATAGTGCATAAAACAGTATCGTCAATCACTGGGAGATCTCATATGAGCCACAGCCGCTTATTGCAAACAATTATTTTTTTCATCATCGCTGTGTCTGGCATGTCGCTGTTTGCGGATGAATTAAACCCGGCCAATACATCCTGGATCCTCACCGCAACGGCTCTGGTTCTGTTCATGACCGTTCCTGGCTTGTCATTGTTTTATTCAGGCCTGGTGCGCAGCAAGAATGTACTCTCGGTTTTAATGCAGTGTTTTGCGATCTGTTGTGGTGCTTCAATCGTGTGGTATGTGGCCGGTTATTCCCTCGCATTTTCACAAGGCAACTGGTTTGTGGGTGATCTTTCCAAAGCGTTTTTTGCAGGCATTGGTGAAGACACACTAAGTGGAGACTTGCCCGAAACCCTGTTTGCCATGTTTCAAATGACTTTTGCCATCATCACACCCGCACTAATCGTGGGTGCGTTTGCAGAGCGGGCCAAATTTTCTTCCATGTTCCTGTTTTCCATGCTGTGGCTGGTCTTGGTTTATGCACCAGTATGTCACTGGGTGTGGGGCGGTGGCTGGTTGGGCGAAAATGGTGTGCTGGATTTTGCCGGTGGTATTGTTGTGCATATAACCGCGGGTGTCGCGGCTCTGGTCTGCGCCATTGTGATCGGTAATCGTAACGGTTACGGAAAAACCCCAATGCCTCCGCACAGTCTGCCGTTAACGGTGGCCGGTGCGGGTATGCTTTGGGTCGGTTGGTTCGGCTTTAACGGGGGCTCAGCGCTTGCGGCCAATGGCGATGCCGCGATGGCCGTTTTAGTCACGCACATTTCAGCCGCTGCCGGTTCATTAGCCTGGATGACGGTCGAGTGGATCCGTTATGGCAAGCCATCGGTTCTGGGGATCGTTACCGGCATGGTAGCAGGGCTTGGCACCATCACACCGGCCTCGGGATTCGTCGGACCTGGAGGGGCATTGTTGATCGGCTTGTCTGCGGGTGTGGTTTGTTATTACGCGACCCAGTTTATTAAAAATACCCTGAAGATCGATGATTCGCTGGATGTGTTCCCGGTGCATGGCGTGGGAGGTATATTAGGAACATTGGCCGTTGCTTTTTTCGCTTCCGATTCAATCGGATTATTAAGTGGTCAAGGCTATAACGAAGGTATGGCAGCTGGGTCACAGTTTTTGGTGCAAGCCACCGGCGTGTGTGCAACCATCTTATACACGGCTGCAGTTTCTTTCATTTTGTTAAAAGTCATCGACAAGATCATGGGACTTCGGGTTAGTGAAGAACAAGAGATCGAAGGCCTGGATCTGGCGCTACACGGTGAGCGCGGTTACGAGACCTGATTTCAGTCAAAAACTGGATATTTGATCAGCCGGAGACAGTCTCCGGCTTTTCTTTAGGGCTAACTCTTTGACAAATCTGGCATTCAGGACTACTATGCGCATCCCTTTCAGGCATTCGTCCTGAACCGAGACCCTTGCTCAGGTGGCGGAATTGGTAGACGCGCTGGCTTCAGGTGCCAGTGACCTCACGGTCGTGGAAGTTCGAGTCTTCTTCTGAGCACCATTTTCTTTTTTTGCATAGATTGCACATTCCCAGTCAATATTGGATATGATTAAATTCTGCGTGCATATTTTCCAGGGGGAATCATGTCTAAGAAAAAAATTATCACAATTATTATGAGTGTATTGGTTGCCGCAATGGGAATCTTTACATTTATCATGATTGAAAAGGCAAATCAAAAGTCCGATTTTGAAATTTTAAGAGAAGCACAATTTCAGATGCAGCAGGCAAAAGAAGATGCGTGGAACAAGGTCCTTAGTGCTCCGGACTCTTGTACTAACGTGCCTGCAACGATATTCGCACGCGTATGCGAGAACGAAGTTTACGAGAGTGAGACGCCTATTCCCTGGGCCACTGGCCTTGCGGATTCAGCTGCAACCTGTCTTGCGGAATCCTATATTTCTAAAATGGAGTTATTTGCTGAACAAAACGGGCGTACGTTTGAAAGAACGGGTCTTGCTGATTGGCAATTTATACAACACGCCTGTGGTATTTCGGGAGACTTCATGTTGTTTATTGACGATTTTGATCTTGATGATAAGAGTATTGATGCTAAAAAGGCCCTTGATCTGTGGTTTAAATATGATGCGGATGAATACTGTCGTAAAAGCAAGGAACATTCCTGGTGCAATGAATGATTGTCGAGTGAACAGGCATTAAGTGCCTTAATCCGATGCTTGGCGAGTTAAATAGACATCAGCTTCGCGAGTGGGCTTGTATTCTCATTTGTCTCTTCATTAGTAACTGCTTCAAATTGTTTTTTACACACTGAAAAGATATCAGCATTATTTGAGTAAACTAATGAATAATTTGTATTTCAATAATACGATCTTTTTTGGAGCTACTGTTTCTAAAGGTATTTCTACTTGGGAATTCTTTGTTACGGATTTACTCGATGTATTTTCAATTAAGAATTCTTCGTCGTAAGAAACATTAGATCTATTTGAGCTAAACCCAGACTCTTCAGATTTATCACCCCATCGTAACCAAAAGCGTGGGTATCAATCCGATCTTTTTGCATCAGTTAAATTTGGAAATGTTTGAGTTCCAGGTGGTTTGCATTCTTGGTTTTCAGATTTTCTTAAATTGTCCCTTGCAATCTCCCGCCCATCTCTGTATAGTCAAAGCCGTCCAGACGTTTAGACGTCTAAATGAAATATTCTTAATATGCCACCAATGAACAAATTGTCCAAATTCATCAAACCCCATATGCCGATGTGTATGCCATGTCGTTGTGCGTGTATGCCAGCACGCCGGGGAGCTGATTAAGTCTGATTAACGCTAATCAATTCGATCCCCGATACATACAGTGCCGGGGATTTTTTTTGCCATTTTTAACATTAATATCAAACAGTTACAAAGGGAAACCCAAATGACAACTCATAATTTCGATACACAAGCTTTACATGCCGGACACGACGTTGGTCAAACGGCTGGAACCCGTGCAGTGCCTATTTTCCAAAGCACGGCTTATGTGTTTAACAATGCCCAACACGCGGCGGATCTGTTCTCACTTGCCGAGCCGGGTTATATCTATACCCGCATCAATAACCCGACCGTAGACATCCTGGAACAGCGCCTGGCAGCGGTGGAGGGCGGAATTGCGGCGGTGGCGACGGCTTCTGGTACAGCGGCAATTTCAACAACCTTGCTGACTTTACTAAAATCGGGTGACCATATCGTAGCCTCCAACAGCTTATATGGTGGTACCTATAATCTACTCAACGTGACCTTACCGCGTTTCGGGATAACCACGACATTCGTTGATCCTGATGATGTAGAAAATTTCTCCAAGGCGGTTCAAGACAACACTCGTGCGATCTTTGTCGAATCACTCGGTAATCCAAAACTCGACGTTCTCGATCTGGATGCCATCAGTTCCGTTGCCAAAGACGTACAAGTCCCATTTATCGTCGATAACACTGTAGCAACTCCTGCTTTGTTGAATCCCATCAAACACGGCGCGAATATTGTGATTCATTCCCTCACAAAATACATCAATGGCAATGGCACTTCACTGGGTGGCGCGATTATTGATGCTGGAACATTCGATTACGCTAACGGAAAATTCCCAGAATTTACTCAGCCATCGCCGGGTTATCACGGACTGGTGTATGCCGAAGCGTTGGCCGAAGCGGCGTTTATTGCCAAAGTTCGTATCGAAGGCTTACGCGATCTGGGTGGTGCAATTAGCCCATTCAATGCTTTCCAGATCATTCAAGGACTCGAAACCCTAAGTTTGCGTGTGAAAAAGCATTGTGAAAATGCGCTAGCGCTGGCCGAATGGTTACAAGCTCAAGACGAGGTGTTATGGGTGAACTATCCTGGACTCAAGACTAGCAAATACAAATCATTATCTGACAAATACCTATCTAAAGGTCAAAGCGGAATTGTGACCTTTGGCGTTGCCGGTGGTTACGAAGCGGCAAAAACTATTGCTGACGAATCCAAACTTTTCTCTTTGCTGGCGAATATCGGAGACTCAAAATCGCTGATCATTCATCCGGCGAGTACCACGCATCAACAACTGACGGAAGAGCAACAGGAATCTACCGGCGTAACACAAGACTTGATTCGTCTATCCGTTGGTCTGGAGGACATCGAAGACCTGAAACAGGACTTGAAAAACACCTTCAGCAAGCTCCGGGCGATTTCCAAAGCCGCTTAACAGGAAAAGGGATTCTAATGAGTCAAATACACACACTGGTGGTCAGTGACTTTGTGACCGCGTCGGGTTTCAGACATGACCCGACGCTCACGTATCAACTCTATGGTCGCGAGCTGGGAACAGCGCCAGTTGTGCTCGTCAATCATGCACTTACTGGAAACTCCAGCGTAACGGGTGCGCAAGGCTGGTGGAATGACCTCATTGGTGACAACAAAATTATCGATACCGGACGTTACACCATCCTGGCCTTTGACATACCGGGCAATGGTTTCAGTCAAATCGATGAAAAGCTCACCGACAATTATCAGGAATTTACTCTAAGAGATATTGCCAGAATATTTTTGTCTGGACTTTCGGAGTTGAAGATCAAGCGTCTGTTTGCAATTATCGGTGGAAGTATCGGTGGGGCACTTGCCTGGGAAATTGCTGCGTTAAAGCCGGATGTTACCGAGCATTTGATCCCGATCGCAACAGACTGGAAAGCCTCGGACTGGTTGATCGCTAATGTGCGTATACAAAAACAGATCTTGCAACATTCCGACTCACCGCTGCAAGATGCGCGTATGCACGCAATGACCTTTTACCGTAGTGCCGCTTCACTCAAACAAAAATTCGCGCGCTCAAAGCATGCCGAACTTGACTTATTCAATGTAGAAAGCTGGTTACAACATCACGGTGATAAACTTGAGCAACGCTTTGCATTAGCCTCATACAAACTGTTGAATCATCTACTCGCTACTGGGGACATCACTGATGGCACCGGGGATTTTGAAGGTACTGTGGCTGACTTCGATGCAAACATCCATTTGATTGGAATCGATAGTGACGGTTTCTATATAAATTCCGAAAATTACGACACCTTGGAAAAATTACTCGCAGTAGGTAAACCGGCCAAGCTTGGAATTATCAACTCCATTCACGGTCATGATGCGTTCTTGATCGAGTATCAACAGTTGATAGATTTTTTACAGCCCGTATTTGCGGGTGCGAAAGATCTTGATGTTTACGCAAATAGCAAGCGAAATTCATCGAGTTTTGGTGTCACCGATAACAGCCTGGAATGGTGCGCCTAACTGATTTGGGTTTCCGGGATATTTTTTCTTGAATAGGCAATTATGCTGCCGGTAGTTGCATACATGATCAATGAGTAGATCGCAGCCGGTAAGGCAAAGGCTGTATCGTGCAGGAATGCTCCCACGATCACAAAAGCCATGGTGGTGTTTTGCACACCGACCTCAATGGTAATGGTTTTACTCTGGCGCTTATCCAGTTGGCTGAGGCGAGACATTATGTAGCCCAGTGACATCATCCCAACATTCAGGATCAAGCAGGCCAGGCCGGAAACCAGTAAGGCTTGCAGTAAATTATCGCGCTCCACCACGATAATGAAAATAACCAGAAAAACAAAAAAACCGCCGGAAAAATTGTTGACCAGTTTTTCCTGACGATCGGCGAAACCCGGGGCTTTGGCTTTTATCAACATTCCGATCGCTACCGGCAAAAGTGTGATGGTAAACAGGGTTTTCATGGTTTTGAATATGGGCAAGGACAATTCTGCGCCATCTCCCATAAAGTTTTGCAAGGCGAAATTTATGATCACCGGAATACTGAAAACGGTAATGGTGCTGCTGATCGCGGTTAGCGTGATGGAAAGGGCAGTATCACCTTTGGCCAAATGCGAAATGATGTTTGAGGTGCTGCCACCAGGGCAGGCTGCCAGGATCATAATACCAACCGCCAATTCAGGCGGCATCGGGATGCTAAAGGCGATCAAGAAACCGAAAACTGGTAATAACAAAAGTTGTCCGATTATTCCAATACTGACTGCTTTGGGATAAACCAGTACCCGTTTAAAGTCATCCACAAGCAAGGTCATGCCCATGCCAAGCATGATGAAGAATAAGCTTATGGGGAGAATGGTTTCAGTAAGGAGACTGGTCATGCGAATAATTTATTATTGAATTGCAGGAATTTTAGCATGAGGCGCTTGCGCACTGTTTTAATCATTATGCAGTAGACGCAACGCGGCTTCTCGCCCGCCGCAAAAATAAAAAAGCCACCGCAAGGGTGGGCGAATATTTGAATTTTGGATTTGTAGGGAATTATTCGGCACATCGTGTGCCTCACCCTGTTGGGGCCATCGTCGTTCCTCCGATGTTCAAAAACGCTCCAGGCGTTTTTAGTGAACCCGCTACGCGGCTTCTCAGCACGCCGCATAAATAAAAAAGCCACCGCAAGGGTGACTTTTTATTTTGGTGGAGGCGGCGGGAATCGAACCCGCGTCCGCAAATCCTCCGCTTCTCGCTCTACATACTTATTCAGTCTTTAATCTTACTTAGCAGTACCCGACTGTCAGGGAAGCCACTAAGCCAGTTCAAGTAAGAGTTTAACGGTCTGCGCTTGAACATCACTCGCCGCGATCCTATAAAAGTAACCCTGGATTCCACAACGCATAGGCTCATTGTGGGCCAAGGGCATTAAAACTGGTTATTAAGCAGCTAATGCGTAGTTGTTATCGTTTGCAACTATAAGGTTTGCAGTGGTTTAACGAGTCGCTACAGCTCGGTATGCACAAAAAGTTTCGCTATCCACGTCGAAGCCAGGTCGCCCCCGAATCAGATTGGTCCACCGATGTTGTCGTTACGATCTACGACAATTCCTATTATCTCAGACTTTGCTTGTCTGGATAGGTTCAATATGGGGTTACGGGTCAGTCTTTCAACTGAATCTGGGTAGGATCAATGGAATGCTCGGGATAACTGCCCAAAACCCGCATAAAGGCCGCGTGCTGTTCCACCTCGTTCAAAGCTTCGTGCACATTCTCGTCAGCCTGATTGCCCTGGAAATCCACAAAAAACAATTCTTGCCAGGCTTTGCCAGGAATAGGGCGTGAGGTTAATTTGGTCATATTGATCTTGTGTTCTTTTAATACATTCAAGACGTCCACCAAAGCCCCGGCCTGATGCTGGGTAGCAAACAATAAGGTGGTTTTTGCGGGTAAATTATTGGGCACGCTTACCGGATTTCTGGCAATAATAATGAAGCGGGTGTAGTTTTCGGCTTGATTGCCGATGTCTTCGGCAAGCACACTTAGGCCAGCATGCATGGCCGCTTCGCGACTGGCAATGGCGGCTTTTGTTGGATCGCCTATCTCTTTTATGTAATTTACCGCGGTTGAGGTGCTGGCGTAAAAATTGGCATGCAAATTGGGATACTTTTGTAAAAACGCGCCGGATTGTGCCAAGGCTTGAGGATGTGAATACACATCTTTCAATTCATGGATCTTGTTGCCCGGGAATCCGATCAGGCAATGGCGTATGGCCACACTTTCCTCGCCCACTATGTATAAAGAAAATTCACGCAGCAGATCGTGGATCTCGTTAATGGTGCCGGAAGTGGTATTTTCAAATGGTAACAATCCCAGATTAACTTCCTGATTTGCCACCGCGTTAAAAATTTCTCGAAAATGATCAAATCCCTGACCCACGAATTTTGTCGGGTAATTGGCGAAATGCCGCTCGACTGCCAAATAGCTATACGAATACTGGTCACCCAAATGCGCAATGAGCAGTTCTTTTATTTGCTCTTTGTTTTCACGATTCAAGCTGTGGGTATATTGTTGCCGCACCGAGTCATCCAGAATACGATGGTAAACGTCTAATACAAATTGCGGATTCAGTTGCAGGTCGATGCCATCTGCCACCAGACGCGAAAGCAGCGCCTGCTCACGATCGGTGTCACGAATGGGATGACCGGCACGTATCTTGTCGGCGATCACATCGGCGACCAGTTCTTTGCGTTTGGCCAATGCTTTGAGTAATTGCTGGTCAAGTTCATTGATCTGTAAGCGAACCTGTTCTTTGCTGGGTTTTAAATCTGTCATTGTTGTAAATTGATGTTTGACACTAGTGTCAGTAGAAATTAGCGACCTTTTAAAATACGTGCTTTTTGCCGATTCCAGTCACGGTTCTTTTCAGCAGCGCGTTTATCATAACTCTTTTTGCCTTTACCCAATCCGATTTCGAGTTTGGCACGTCCATTCTTCCAGTACATTTTCAGCGCAACCAGGGTATAACCTTTGCGTTCTACCGCGCCGATCAACATATCGAGTTCACGCCGATTCAGTAATAATTTTCGTACCCGGGTGGGGTCGGCGTGTACATGCGTGGAGGTCGAGAGTAACGGGGTGATGTGTAAACCCAGTAACCACGCTTCGTTTTTGATAATGCGTACATAGGTGTCGGTCAGATTTGCCTTACCCATGCGTAAACTTTTCACTTCCCAGCCCTGCAGGGCAAGGCCCGCTTCAAAGCGCTGTTCAATGAAAAAATCGTGTCCGGCTTTACGATTGACAGCAATTTGATTATTGCTTTTTTTGGTTTTTTTATCGGTTGGCATTGTGAAATTATAAAAGATTTAAGCACATTAAGTGCTTTCAAGCGCCTGAATGCACAGAAAATTATACGAATTCGTTCATTTTTTGCTAAAAATATCAACCTTAAATCATTACAATGGTCATCTAAATATTCAGCTGGTTCTGGATCAAGCCCATTTAAAATCAAATATAAGAATCTAATTATGGCAAAACGTGAATCCCTACATGGTAATTGGTCATCCCGCATGGCCTTCATTCTGGCGGTAACCGGTTCAGCCGTCGGCCTTGGTAACATTTGGAAATTCCCCTACATCACAGGTGAAAATGGTGGAGGTGCATTTGTTCTGGTCTATCTTCTTTGCGTGTTTGCTGTTGGCTTGCCGATCTTGATGTCGGAAATACTCATGGGTCGACGTGGTCGCCGTAACCCGGTTAAAACCATGGAAATCCTTGGCGAAGAGGAAGGCAATTCTAAACACTGGAAATGGTTGGGAATGTGGGGCATTTTGGCCGGCTTCCTGATTCTGTCATTTTATTCGGTAGTCGCTGGATGGGCATTAGCCTATGTTTTGAAAAGTATGTCTGGAGCCTTCACCGGTGCAGAAACAGCGGCCATAGCAAATACCCTGGGTGATCATCTCGGAGACTGGAAAAGTTTGCTTTTCTGGCATACCTTGTTCATGATCATTACCGCAATAATTGTCGGACGTGGAGTGCAAAGAGGTCTGGAAAAAGCGGTGCAATTTTTAATGCCGGCATTATTTTTTCTGCTCCTGGTATTACTGGTTTACAGCATGCAAAGTGGTTCCTTTATGGACGGGGTTAAATATTTATTCGAACCCGACTTCAGCAAATTGAATGCCAACAGCTGGATCGTTGCAATGGGACACGCCTTTTTCACATTAAGTGTTGGAATGGGTGCGATTATGGCCTATGGAGCGTATTTGCCACAAAATACATCGATCGGTTCTACTGCGGTCATGGTGGTTTTTGCTGACACACTGATAGCATTACTTGCCGGATTGGTGATTTTTCCGATCGTACTTGCGAATGGATTGAATCCGGGCGAGGGTCCGGGTTTGATCTTCAGCACTCTACCTGTCGCATTTAGCCAAATGCCGCTAACTACATTGTTTTCTACCTTGTTCTTTGTGCTTTTAAGTTTTGCCGCCTTAACATCTGCGATTGGCTTGCTTGAACCGGCGATTGCCTGGACAGTAGAAAGTTTTAAATGGTCAAGAAAAAAAGCCGCAATAATTATCGGGATCGTTATCTGGGTAATTGGTCTTGGAACAGTATTCTCATTCAATCTTTGGAGTGGGGAAGAATATCAATTCTTTGGCCGAACTATTTTCGATAATATTGATTACTTGTCCAGCAATATTATGTTGCCACTGGGCGGATTCTTTATTTCAATTTTTGCAGGCTGGATAATGTGCAGGGTCTCAACCTCGGACGAGCTGGGATTGGGAACCGACTGGCGCTACACCACCTGGTTGTGGTTGTCGCGTATTATCGCGCCACTCGCTGTGCTTTTTGTTATGTTGGTTAAGCTTGGTTTTGTTAATCCTTAATATGCAGTTTGCTTGTTATGCCGATTGTTGAGCGCAATGCTCTGGTGCCATACACCTGTGCAGAAATGTTTGACTTGGTCAATAACTTTGAAAGCTATCCGGAATTTTTACCCTGGTGCGCTTCCGGTGAGTTGCACTCGAGTGAAAACGGTCAATTAAGCGCATCTTTGGGAATACAAAAAGGCCTGATCAAAGATTCGTTCACTACCAGCAATACCAATGACAGACCCTGGACTATTCAAATGCAATTACTCGATGGCCCATTCAAACGCTTACGCGGGCAGTGGAGTTTTGATCCACTCGGCAAGGCCCCGCTAGGTCAGGAAGCCGGTTGCAAGGTGGGTCTGTACATGGATTTTCAGTTCAAGCACGGCATCGCAAATTTACTGTCTCGCACATTGCAAAACGATATCTCGGATATGATGGACGCCTTTGTACACCGCGCTGAACACATCTATGGACCACGTAGCCTTGATTGAAGACGCTGAAAAGATTACCAGTGAAGAGCATACGCTTACCTTGGAAGTGGCTTATGCAACTCCCGATAAGCAGGAAATAGTATTAGTCAACGTTCCTGTTGGTACCACGGCACGTGAGGCCGTGCGGCAATCCCCGATCAAACATGAATTTCCGGAGATCGATGTGGAATCGGTAAAGCTCGGAGTATTTGGGAAGTTGATCGCTGAAAATTATGAATTACACAACGGTGATCGCATTGAGTTGTATCGACCTTTGTTGGCAGACCCGAAAGAGGTCAGACGCCGCCTGGCAGCGGAAGGGAAAACCTTGGGAAAAAAGAAACCGGTCTAAACAGAAGTCGTTAAATCTTTAACTGGCTGGTTGTTTATTTTCAGCTTCCGTATTCTCGATCTTGCTAACAATCCCTTTGTCAAAAAAGATACTCACGCGTTGCACTTTGTTACTGCCTAGATTGATCGTGTAATAGACATAATCCCAGCGGTCGGGATGGTAAATGTCCTGGATCATGGGTGTACCAAGCAAGCGACGAACCTGGTCTGCGCCCATGCCAACTTCGACTCTTTTAATTGCACGTTCATCAACTTGACCACCTTGAATAACGCCGGTGCGGTATACACAGGCAGATGTGAAAAGCAGGCTTAATGCCAGTGAGGCAATAATTAACAGTTTGCGCATAGTGATTTTTCGCTAAAATAGTTTTTAATAGTCAGTCATTATACAACGAGAACCAGCAGGAGTTCCCAATCGATGGAATCTAAAGACCTTCGTCAAGCCGGATTAAAAGTCACTCTGCCCCGAGTGAAAATCCTGGAGTTGCTGGAAACCAGTGAGCAACGTCATATGAGTGCTGAAGATGTGTTCAAAATGCTCAGGGATTCTGGCGAGGAAAAGATCGGTTTGGCCACGGTGTACCGCGTGTTAACCCAGTTTGAAGCCGCGGGTCTGGTCACACGTCATCATTTTGAAGGCACGAATTCGGTCTTTGAGATTGAACGCGGCACCCATCATGATCATATCGTGTGTGTGAAATGTGGCAAAGTAGATGAATTTATAGACGATATGATTGAGTTACGCCAAAAAGAGATCGCTGAAAAAAAAGGCTATCAAATGACCGATCATTCATTGCACATTTACGGGGTTTGCCCGGAGTGTCAAAAACAACAATAAAACAGCTCGTTTAATTTTCGAGTAACTTCTGCGCATGTTCAGTTAATGCCTTGTCACTGTCCTGACTGCCAAGCATTCTGACAATTTCCGTGACCCGTTCATCTTTGTTCAAATGCCGCACCTGGGTGTGTGTGGTTTTGCCATCCGTCATTTTCATAACCCGAAATTGATGATCGGCTTTGGCCGCCACTTGCGCCAGATGTGTGACACACAAAACTTGATAGTCTGTGGCCAGGGTTTGTAAATATTCGCCCACCGTATTTGCGGTTACCCCGCCAATGCCTGCATCCACTTCATCAAACACCACAACAGGTGCCGATTTTTTAGATTGGCTACTTACCGCCAGCGCCAGTCCGATGCGTGACAACTCACCGCCCGAGGCAACTTTTCTGATGGGTTCGAGTGCTTGTCCGGGATTGGCCGAGAATAAAAACTCGATCACATCCAGTCCGAGCAGTTTTGGATCAGAGTTATTATCAAATTGAATTTTAATCTCGAATTGTGCATTCGGCATACCGAGATTTTGCACACTGTCGCTGACCGTTTTTTGCAAAACTTTTGCAGCTTTGTCGCGTTTATCAGACAAGCGCCTGGCACACTCACGATACCCGGTTTCCAGGGAACTCAGGGAATTTTTTAATTCAACAATGCGATCGTCTGCATTTAAAAGACTGTCATGCTCAATACGAATTTTTTGCGAAAACTCGAATAAGCCGGTAGCGGAGACCCGATGCTTGCGTGCCAATCCCTGAATGGCGCCCAAGCGGTCATTCAACCAGGCTTCACGTTGTGGGTCGGCGTCAACGTTTTCCAGTTTTTGTGCGATATCAGCGGCCACTTCACGACTCATGATGTCGGCGCTTTCTAAGGTTTCGGCAAGATCCTTAAACAAGTTGTTTTTCCTTGCCAGTTCCTGCAAAACACCGGATGCCCTGGCAAGTTGGTCGTTAATGGCATGCTCGGCATTCAGTAGTTGATCCAGCTCAGTGAGCGCTTCAAGATGTTTGCTGCCACTGCTCAATTGCAGGATTTCTTTTTCCAAAGATTCAACTTCACCGTCAACCAGGGCCAGTGCATCAAGCTCTTTTAACTGAAACTGTAAAAAATCAAGCCGGTTTTGGCGCAGCATATTATCTTGTTGAAGTTTTTCCAGTTCTTGCTGACACGCTTGCCATTCCAGAAAATGCTTCTTGGTGTCATCGAGTTCTTGACCACATTTTGCGTATTCGTCCAACAAGGCCAATTGTTTGGGCGTTTTTAATAAGGAGTGGTGTGAATGCTGACCATGAATGTCGAGCAGTAATTCACCCAATTCCTTGAGTTTTTGCAACGGCGCTTGTTGACCATTGATGAAAGCGCGTGAACGCCCATTGCGATTGATGACCCGGCGAATCAGACAAACATTATTATCATCTTCAGCGGCTTCCAGGTCATTTTCAAATAACCAGGAATCCAGTGGTGAGTTTTGTACAACCGAAAACTCTGCGGTGATATCGGCTTTATCTTGTCCGGCACGGATCATGCCAGTGTCAGCGCGGTCACCCATGATCAAGCCTAGGGCGTCGAGTAAGATTGATTTTCCTGCACCCGTTTCACCGCTTAATACACTGAAACCCTGATCGAGTTCGAGTTCGAGTGCATCAATAATGGCAAAATGGCGAATGTGTAAATGT